>CAMFKA010000007.1 GCA_945957185.1 uncultured Chlamydiaceae bacterium
CAGTTGTGAAACACCCAAAGATAAATTTTTGAGTTAATCAAATCACCAAATCACTAATTCACGATTTGGTGATGTGTTTTTTCACGGTCAATCTCATCACCAAATCCAGGATTTTTAGTTCATTTCCATAGAATGATAAAAGTGTCGACTCTTTTTCCTTTCTATTGACATTTTTATCATTGCGAGTCACCTCAACTGTTCAATATTTCGAGCTGTTCAATATTTTTTGAACAGTGAAAATTCAGGCGAAATCCGTGGACCACTGGTGGACCAAATAAGGAAATGAAGCCACGTGAAACCAATTCAAATTGAAATGGACGAAAAGGGCTTTTCCGCAGTATAGTGGTTGCTGTCAGCTACTGTAATTTGCGGTGGTTTAGGAAGAGGGTACGGACTCATAATCCGTTGGTCTATGTTTAAGTCCATGTTGCCTCATTCCTCTTCAACATGTGTGAGGAAGATCAAGCTTAATTGAATATCAGTTTAAAGATTAAAGTTGTCGCTGCGGCACACTGACGGTGTAGTCAAAAACAATTTTACTTAACTCACGCACCACTCAGCCACTTGCGTGCTGTCATCCGCTTAAAAAGCTACCCGATCATCCGCAACTTAAACGACAGCACACCTTTGAAGTGCTATTTAAAATGTTGTATTTAATTTAAATAAATGGTATAATAAGCACCTTAGTATGAATTCAATATCAAAATGTTGCTGTAGATGTTTCTCTTTTAAACCCCCAAAGTTTCTAAAAGCCATGGACCCTTTAAAAGTCATGGAAATTACCGCAAAGGTGACGATCGTCACGTTAGCCATTTTTCTGGTAATGGCTGCTATAGCGTTGCCGGTCAAAGCCTTAGTTGTTGCGAAAATTTCTTATGCAGGGGTAGCTGCTTTGACTTTAGTTGTATGCTTGCCGACAATTAAATTATTACACACTTTGTGGAACACATACTCCGCTATCGCCACGATGGAACAAGAATCGTGATAAATCACTTTCGGCATAAAGTGTAATTTATGTGTTTTAAAATAAATATGTTACAGCTTTTGTTGTGTTGAGTGATATGTGTAAAAACGAACTCCTTTAAAAATAGTTAAATAACCATGACGTTAAATTACAATTAATTGTATATTAAAGTTATGTGAATTGTTTAATTAATCGACAGGAGTTCATCATGTCTGGACCAATTCCTTTTAGCAGCTCCTCTAACATGCCTGCTTCCTCTAGTGGAGAAGCATCCACATCCACCCCACATCACCAATATGAGTATGTAGGGAAAGATAAAAATGGTAACGATTTAAACTTCACTGTCGAAATCCCGGAAAATGTCGAACTAGAATATGGGAATACTGCCTACGAGCTGGACACCTTTCTCCGAAGAATCGTCTCCGATTGCTTGGGTCATCTGAAGAACCAAACGTTGGCAGAAAACATTTTAGTTAGAGTTAGTCCCGATAATGATGAGAATACCATCGTTTATCACATTGTTCACGGGTCTCAGGGTGAAGAACACAAGATCGATAGAAAGACTCACGATCTCACTAAAGCTATCAAAGCCTTTGCTGAAAAGAAAATTGAGCCGTTATTTCGTTCTTATGATTACGAATCTATCATCACTCCTAAAAATCCGAAAAAAAAGGCCTCGATCAAAATCAACATCTCCACACTTACGGAAGCCTCTGCAAGAAAATATGAGATCGATTTAGAATTGTTGACTCGCAGAGCTGTGAATAGAACCATCGAGATGTCGAAGAACAACATCAACAAATCGTCAGAAATTACTATTGAAATCGATTCCCAAGCCATTGATGTCCTCCATCAATCTTTTAGTTACAGAGTCAAAGTCGATGGGACTGAAAGAGTGGAAAAATTGCCGTTGTCGATCGAAGAGAAAAATAACGACGCTGTTTTAACCCAGATTGTAGAAAAGCAAATCAAAATCAAAAAACAGACCAACGTCAAATCAATTCTAAAGAGGTTTTCGCGCCCATCCAAAGAGAAGGCGGGTTTTTTTGGCAGAATGAATGTTATTCTCCACACTTTTTTCATGAAAGTGATCCAAACCTTTGAAACCTTAGAGAATCTTTGGGAAGCGATAACCCATCAGAGCGCTAAAAAATTCGATTGGGACATGAGACTGCTTTCATCTATTTCCGGAACCGTTTTTGGAGAAGAAATCCCTCTGAAAAATTCTCTTAAGTACATGTTAAAGAATTTGCAAAAAGAGAGAAAAGAAACGACAAATCAAGATCTTCAAAAAAGGATTTCTCGTGCCATCGCTGTCATCGATGACATATCCACCATCCAAAACAGTTATTTTTGGGAAAATAAGTCCCTTAAGCTTATCGAAAAAATCAAAAGATGGGCAAGAGATCTCGATACAAATGAAAAACTCCTGATCCCTGTTGGCTTTTTGGAGGGAAAAGGGTGTAATCAGATGCTTTTGGAAGTGACGAAAAACGAATCAGACGATTACACCATCGCGTTGATTAGTTCCAGCGACAGCATGCTCCAACTTTTCGATCACGAATTTAACATGGAATCGGGAAGTCAATCTCTTCGCAGAGAGATTGAAAAAGTCAAACTCTCGGAGTTGATGGCCAGGATACCTACGTTCATAGAGCTGCAGACAGACCCTAAATTCACAAATAGCTCTTTACCGGAGATTCAAAGACGTTCAAAAGAGATATTTTTGAGTCTTCTCCATTTTGACAACTCCATCGTTTTGATGGGAAAACCTGGTGAATCGATCTTGAGAAATCAATCAAGAGGTCATTTTAATACGATGCTTTCCTATGTGAAAGGGGAGTATGGCGATGCTCAAGAAGCGAAGCGGTTTGAACTTGCTGCTCGCCTTAACTTCTTTTTAGACGTTTTTAAAACGAATAAGAAGGCATTTAAAAACCGAATGTTTTGGGAGACAATTCGTACTACTGCTTACCAACTTGCCCACACGATCGAAGAAAATAAAGAACTGCTGGGAGATACTTCGACACTGCAAGGAAAAGAGCTTATGCGTATTTACCAAGAAGTGGAGAAGATATTAGAGACATTGGAGCTCAACCCGCCCTCTGTGACGGATCTAAGCACACAGCGTTTGCCTCTACTAACCGGTAAGATGATTGCCTCTTCAGAACCTCCGTTGCCAAGGTTAACTCAAACAGAATTGAGTTTGCAGGGAACGGTACAGGTGGATCCTCCAATGACCTTATTTGATAATGACAATGCTGTGCAGACGGTGATCAATTGGGGACAGCGTGCAGCAAACCTCATGAAAACGAATGACTGGGCAGCGGCTGCACAAGAAGCGAGAGCGATGACGCGAATGATTCCGGCAGATTTCCAATGGAACAATGTGTCAGATTCTGATTTTCCACAATTGATCAATGCCTTCACTTTGATTTCTGAGGCAATCGCACGAGGAGCATTTGTAAAAACCGAAGGACGTAATGAGGACCTTCTGTGTACAGCGCTCTTAAGCGGTTACGCCTTCGCTGCGGCTATAAAGAAAGATCCGAACAATAGGAATTTGTATGCGGCGCTTACTAACGCTCTTGCTGGCTTTGCGGAACTACAAAAGGGAAGGCTTCTCGCCTATGATGAGCTCGTCATTCGTCAAATGAGAGAGTTTTTAGAAAATTACAAAGGAACTCGGGCTTTGCCAAATACACTTCTGGCGGATGAGTTCGTTAAGCTTTCACAGTTTACGGTGATGGCGAGCGGAATACAAGGATCTATCACGGTAGATCTGTTACGGAACCTCCCCACATTTGATTTCACTCGAAGCGGAAACCTCATCATACTAGATGTTGATTCAGGAGGAAGAGCGAGAGAGTCATCTTTCAATCCAAGCGCGGAAAGTCGTCCCATCTATAAAAATGTGTGGAATCGTTCCCTCGACGAGCCTTTTACAGCTAATTTATCATTGATTGCACCCCAATATGCAGAAACTGTGTCGAACGAGATCACAAACCGCTATGTGACGGAGTTCTGTCCTTTAGGTTGCAGTGGTGACGACTGCGAAAATTATAATAAGGCAGTCAAGAGCACACATCGATTTTACCCTTTGTATATGCTTCACACCTATGTAGATGAATACTGTCCTACACTTAGAAGTCAAAAAGTGCTGCATCGCGATGAGATTACAGATCTATTATATACTCAACAAACGAACCAAAACGCGAAAGATTTATTTTTCGAGAAGCATGGTAAAACTCATGGTTTTCAATTTGCTCATGGCTTCAACGCAGAAGATCGTAGAATGCAGGTGATTAATACGTTTAATGTCTTCTTGAAGCATCCCAAATTTTTTAAACATGCCGATTTACGTTGGCATTTTGAAACCAAAATTTTCAATGCCGAAGGCTTTGACCAATTACTAAAACCGTCAGAGTTTAGAGAGATAAAGCCTTTTATTATATCTACATTTAAAAGGATCAACAATGAAATAGCCCTTGCCAGTGCCGTTGGAGATGTTGAGACCGCTGCCTACCTCGTTTATGTAATGGAAGAGCTATTATCTAAAATTAGCAGAGAAATAACAATTTCAAATGAGGATCGATTGCAACTTAAAAACCTACTCACGTTCAAAAGCAATGAGTGGTTCCACAAGTGGTCACGGGACCTTATGGGAAGGGAAGATAAGGTTGGAGTTGATCGTCAAAAAGTGCTTTATAGCCTCCTTTTGAACAACTATTACAAAAATTTATGTCACCCTGATCAAATAACACGATTAAAAGATCCTGATCATATTGAGATGATTATTTTAGCGATTGGAAAACTTGAATTCATACAAAAACAGGGACACAAAATTGACCCTGAAGTCAAAAACCGCTACGAAGCTCTGCGTACAGCAATTGCTCCAAATATCATTGATTTGGTGAGGAGCGATGCAGGGACGGGTTTTGTCAATCGGCTGCTTTTAATTTTGAATCCTACAATTGCACAAATGAATCTAGACTGGGAGCTAAAAGAGCTTCCTGTTTTTTCAGCCGTCGATAAAGATGATAACGTGTATGAGTGCGATATCTATACCGGAGTTGTTTATACCGGCAGTAGAGTAGCAGGGGAACTTCCGGAAAAAGTTCAAGAAGATGAACTGCTTCAAAAATTGTTTGGAGAGGGTGTTCGTGGAGCTTGGAACGTCAAGCACACATCGGGACCCGTCGATGGAAAACGCATTGTTTCTTATACCAATAGGAATTATCCAAATCAAAGAATCGTCTTAAAGTATGAGGTCGACCCCACAGGAAAAGTGACCAACGTTGTCCCTGAAATTTTTGTCGAAAAAAAGATCATCCAACTGAAAGGGAAGAAGGAGTGGTTCAATTATGTTGCTTTTGAAGCACAAAAGCAGCTCCTTGCAGGTCTCCCCATCACAGCTAAGGATCTCCCACCTCAAGTTGCTGCAGCCATTCGCGACTGCCACTGCTATGTAGACCGACGTAAGCGTTACATTTATGCCATCGATCCTGAATCAAATACTCCCTATGCTGTGATGAAATTACAAATCGATCCTGTAAACAACACAACGAATATTCTGGAAGTGCAACTTCTGGCTGAAAAATCATCGTTACTATTTGCTTCGTGGGATGTGCTCGATAACTTTACTAATATCGAAAAGCCCAATTTTATCCAGGTGTTAGGGAAAAATGGAAAACCGGAGCGAGTTCACTACCTGCGTTTCGAACTCTCTTCCAGCGGAGCTCCGCTCGAATACATCATCACTGCGGAGGGACCGCTGTCGGTTTCCTTTCCGGGGTATATCTTAGCAGACAAAGGGGAACGCCCGGGAAAGACGGGGGGTGGCCAGAGCGCGCTTCCACTTCCGGATCTGTTCGACAACTACCAGCTTCTCAGAAAAAATGGAGAAGAAAAGGTGTTAATTCCCTTGCAGCCGTACGTACAGCACAGAAGTGTGACAGGAGAGTATTTACCTCGCACATCGACCGTTGTTTCGGATAAATTTACTAAAAATCTACTCTACGAGTATTCGATCGATCGCGAAACAAACCGACTGTCAGCAAAGAGTGGAGATGCTTATGCCTACCTCGCATACACCTGTATGGCTCACCGTGATTATTCAACCGCACTTTTCTACCTTAACAAAGCGCGCGTGAGTGGAGGGTACAACAGCAATTACGACAAGATATTTGAGGCTATTGACCGATGGAAAGATACAAGCGATAACGGCGCTGTCATGAAACTTCATTTTGCTTTGTTCAAGGAAAGGATTTTGCGTGACAAAGAGATGCAAAAAATTCGAGCAGGAAAAGTGTCAGAAGCGATCGGCATCGACGCCGGTAGAGTGACCCGCCTCGCTGCTATTGCAGAGTTTTATGATAAATATGTTAAAAATCTCCATAGCCGTCAAATAGGACAGAAAGGTAGTGACCCTTACCTTGATTTGACCACAGACCAAGAATCGTCAGTGATCCGTTGCGTTAAAGAGTTGATCGAGAATTTTGGTGACAGGATGCCACACGTCGATATACCACACAGGATTCGAGCTCAAGAAGTCCAAAGTCTTCCTATCACAATGCAGCAGGATGTCGAGCTTTTTGCCGGGATTTCAAAAGGGTCTATCGACCTTTGGGCTGCGGCAGAAAAAGGGCAAGCAGTTCCCGAGCTGACGTTGGGGAGTGGTTTATGGATTATTAAAAATTTCCATCACGTGTTTGATCAACTATTGACCCTTGACACGGACTCAGAAGAATTTCGTGCTCTTTCTCACAACGTTCGCCTTGTAAAAAGCGGATTACAAAATGTGACGACAGAAGAAAATGCGACGATTAATGCAGCGCAATTTTATTTGATGCGATTGATCACGATACGTTTGCAGAACTCTAATAAAGTTCAAGACCTTAATGCTTCTTTGGTTCTTAGTGATGGAAAGCTGCCCGGCATGGAAGGATCACTTTTTAGCTTCCAAAAGAAATCTCAGATACAACGTGCAACGATATTGTTCGAAATCTTTTTTAAAAAAGAGTTCACCGTGTCCTCAGAAAAAGCCAAAATAGCAGCACAGACGATGTTAGCATGGGTAGATGGAGTCACAGAAGCAGTTGGAAGAACAGATATCGACGATGGTGTGATTAAAGAGGCGCAGAAGCTGGAGCGCACTGCAATGACCAAATGGCAAACTAAACGGATGGCGAATCATATCCTTGCATTTGTAACAAAGTTTCAAGAGAAAGAAACGAATCTAAAATCTCATGGAGCAAATGTTAAGGAGGATTTTAGCAAGGTATTTGAAAGGTTTATTCTGAAGGAATTGTTTGGTTCAGATGGAGCAAAAAGCCTTATTAAACTGAATCAAATCCTTAAAGATTTAAAAAATGTTCGTGTGCCAACACCTATTCAAACTTTGGAAACGCCCAAATTGAGAATTGTGGAACCAACAATGCCTTACAGCGCGATGTATGGGTACCTTTTGACCCGCGATCGAAATACCGTTTCTTTGGACGAAATCACAAAGTTGGAAGTAGATATAGAATCAGCTCCGGAAGCTTTTCCTGAACCTCTCATTGTTACTAATCCCAACGATTTTATTCCTATTTTACAGCAAAACACCATCAACGATCTAAAATCACACTTTACGGAATCGAATTTACCTGCTCCGGTTATCGATGAAGCAATTTTTGATCAACTGGAGGCTTCACCCATAGGTACTTTACAAAGGGCAGGGAGAGAGCATCGTGCAGATATGAAGGCCTATCTAAGTACCGTAAATACCAAAGGGTATACGGCCACTAAAGGTGCTGCGGAGCAAGTGCTTGAAAAAATTGACGCAGAGTTTAAGCAAAACGAACGAGATAAAGAGGAAATCAAAGACCGCCTTCTTCAGTTTGTCGACCAATTTAACGAGACTTTAGGAGCGGTGAAAATGCGACGACTTTTGGGTAAGGAGTCTAAGCTTACTGTTGAGCATTTGTTGGGATTATGGAGAAGAGGCGAAATCACTGCAGATTGGGATGAGAATCCTCTTAAAAATTATGCTTCTAAGAGGATTCCACAGAATGAACTCGATCAGCTTGATTCGCTTATGATCGACTACACTATCCTAAAGACAAAATCAGATCACCTTAGTAGGATCAAGAGCACTACTCAGCAATATATTCAAACCTGCGGGCAAAAAGCAGAGAGTAGAGGAGATAGAAACCTCGCCAAAACTCTCGTCGAAATGATTGAAGCAAAACGCTCTTATAGTCTAGATCTCCAAAAATGTCCGGATCTGCGCGATGTTCTCTATATGGAACATTGCCTTTCCATTGCCACCAGACCTCAGCAGTTACAGATTTATCGTGAAATGCTTGCTGACCCTTGCGCTGTGAGACAGCTGCCAATGGGCGGAGGTAAATCAAAAGTGCTCCTTCCACTTCTGGCTCACCGCAAAACAACCGGAAAAAACCTTGTCCTGCTTATGTTGCCGGATTCATTGTATGAAACCAACGCTAAAGATTTGGACAACACCAATAGAGAACTCTTTGGACAGGAGATGTTTCGTTTCGAATTCGGAAGGAATTCGTCCCGATCCGAACAGTCGTTGTTGCAAACGTATCGAGAGCTTTTGAAAGTCGTGAAAAATCGAGGTTACGCCGTCACCACAAAGGGAAGTATGTTAAGCTTCCGAAACTCTTTTGCGGACTTACTGACAAAGCTTCATAAGGCGCAAGAACTAGGACACCACGCTCAAACAGAAATCCTATTCCGTGAATTGAAGGTGATGAGCAAGATCAACAAACTGTTTTATGAACATACCGACGTCATCGCCGACGAGGTCGATGCCTGCTTGGATGTCAGAAAAGAGGTTAACTTTTCAGTGGGAGAAAACAGCGCTGTAGACCGCATCAAAACCGAAGTGGGTTGCGATATTATGGACTTGATTTTGGAGTCAAAAGCGGGAAGCCTTCTACACGAATTAAAAGAAGCGTTGGATAAAAACAAACAAGCGACGATTACTCTTGAACACAGACAAGAATTTCTCAAAGAGATCATAAGGATTTACTATGACAAAAACAGCCAACTACTAAGCGATAATGGTCTGGAAAGAGATGCTTTCATTGACTACATCAATAACAGTCCTTCAAACGATGTGGTAAAAGAGAGACTTACTGCGCTAAAAGACAGCGATAGCGACCTCTATAAGAAAATTTCTGCTTTAAAATCGTTCATGGACAGAGGGTTTAGCACCACGTTCGGATCGGTCTGCAATGTCAATTACGGACGAGACCCTGTTTCCGGAACTAAAACGATTCCGTATAAGGGCGGTGATGATCCTGCCATCGGCAGCGAATTCGATGATGATATCGAAAAAATCGCCTTCACCCTGCAAGATTACGCGCAAAATGGCGTCAGTATCAACCAGGTCTACAGCGTTATCGCAGACATGCATCAACGCGCTGTCAGTGAATTGCGAAGTCAAGGGATGAGTAAAGGCCTTAACGTAAACGATACCCAAGCAGGAAAAGACTTTGACGCTTTTATAAAGAAAATTGACCCTACAGGTCAAAAGCTTGGAGAATATGTGAGCTTATCGCTGATCTCTACCCCTGCACGCATCAAAGCGCTCACTGTCGCTATCAACAATGACGCCGTTTCTCGCGCTGCATTTTGCCGCAACTACATCATCAATGGCATTAAAGAGTACAATCAACAAATTCACTCTACTTCTACAGACGTACCTGACATGGTACACAATTTTGGAGGATTTTCTGGAACACCTTACAACTTGCACACCTACCATGATAAAATCCATGCAGAAAAGAACGCCGGCGTGGACGGTCGCACATGGGCACTTCTGTTGCAAAATGATCACATTCGTAACACACCTATCGTAAGCTTCGATTTTGACTCTAAAAACCCCATTCAATCTTTGAACCAAGGAACAGGGTTTACGGCGAATTTCCAAGCGATGATCGACACAGGTGCCTACTTAAAAGGAGTAAGCAGCAAACAGTATATCGACGCATGCCTTGAAGAGTCACAAAATCGAGGATTGCATGTGGAAGCCGGAATCTATTTTAACGATGCAGGACTTCTCGTTAAGCAAATGGAAAAGGGAGGGAAAGCTTTTGCTATCGAAACTGCCCCCACAACAGATTTGATGAATACACGGACACTCTACCCTCAGAAATTTACCGTTGGCGCTGACGTTCTGCAGGCAAGAAAAGCGAAAGCCATTGTCACTATCGGAGAAAAAACATACCTCCGTGACCTTTTCCAAGCAGTGTGGAGGTTAAGACAGCTGCATGAAGATCAACGTGTGGTTTTTGCTGTTTCGTCGGAGATCAAAACGCTTATCCTAAATGGAGAAGACCGCGATTTAGAGATGTTAGATATCTTAAAATTCTGCTTGAAGAATGAAGCGATCAAAGAAGCCGAAGACAACTTCCGTTCCGAAAAGAGTAAAATCCACGGCACCCTTAAACGAGAGCTTATGGCAGAGCTGTTTAATTTGATCGATAAGGGCTGTTCTATCGAAGCCGTTGCTGCTATTGCAGAAGTGCAAAATGAGTTATTCACAAGGATCAAAAAAGTTGACGAGTCATTCGAAAGAGATATCCGTGTGAAGACTAAGAAAAATCCGGGAGACATGATCGAGCTGAGCAAGAAATATGAAATCGAAAGATGCGCTACTGTGATAGAGTTTTTCAAAGAAAAAGGGTTTGATAGTGCCGTTAGAAGATTTGAGGCAATCAAGGCGAAGTTAGAAAAAAGACCTCTCCCTCCTGCAGACTGGATGCCGAATTTGGTTGATGAAAGTGCTGTAGAGAGCGGAGAGGTTGAAGTTGAGGCTCACACAGAGCTGACTCTTGATTTGAACTTAAGGATAGAGACGCTTGACGAGACAGAAACCGAGGAAGTTGTTGAGCATCAGATCCCCATGGTTAGGACAGGACACGGCTCTACTGGTGATGTATTTGCAGTTACCACAGATGAAATCGCGTATACAATTCAGAATTTACAGCTCTTCAATGATGCGGAGCTGAAAAAACTCCGACTTGAGGGGTGGCTGAAAGAATTCAAATCTGAAGAGGAGCGGGAACACCTAAGAAGAATATGGTCTGATCCCAAATCAAAGATACCAGCGTGGTCACACCAATTACGACGGCTGTCCGATAGCATTAATATCTTTGATAACGAATTTTATTGCTCACAAGGCTTTGAAAGAAATCTCTTCACTTCAAATGACGGAACTCAAATCAAACCAAATGCGGTGTTTTACTCAACGCGGAAACCGATCACACAAATGCTTATAGCTAAAAACAAAGAGAATAAATTTTGTATGATTGTCCCCACAACGCATGAGGCGCACGGAAACTGTAGAACATTCATCAATGTGGATGCAAAAGATATTTGTGAGGCTGTCCAAGTGGGAATTACCAATGGAGCACCGAACATTATCTATAAAAGTGGAGAAAGCAGAGACGATACCATTCCATTTGAGGGAGATGACTTAAAGCAGTTTTATAAGTTCTATGTGCAAGCAAAGATCTTTAATGGAGAGATCCACTTTCATACGGAAGAGGAGCGTGAAGCTCTTCGTAGTTGGATTCTACATACAGGTGTGACGAAATTTCGTTCTTATTTTGAATTCAATATTTTAGCTGCCAAAGCAAAACGCACAATCGATGCATACCCTGATAGTACATTATATAAATTGCTTAACGAGCTCGAGCAAAGCCAGAGCGTGGGTTCCTCATCCTCATCTTGATGAGGCGTTACATTAATAAAGAGGTGTATGGAATCGCAATGTGTTATTGTTCAAGCCCTGGTGAGAATTGTTGGTCTTTTTGCTTAAAAATAAACTCAATGACCGTATTGAAGTCGTGCATTGTTATAGATCTTCCGGATTGTGTCCTAACAGCATTTTGAGTGAAGTGGTCAGTTCGAATAGTCTCCATAAAAGCCAAATTGGCAGTTCTTTGCACAGTTGCTCGAATATCAGCGCCTGAAAAACCTTCGGTTAGTTTGGCAAGCTCTTGAGATAGACAACTAATGGATTTATTTAATCTGGATTGATTGATAAAAGAGAGATGCAATTCAAAAATTTGAACACGCTGTTCTGTATCGGGTAGAGGAACTTGAATCAAGCTTCCTAAACGACCTGGACGTATCGCTGCACTATCTAGGTGTTCAACGAAATTGGTTATTCCTATAACGAAAATGTTTTTAGGGGATCGTATGCCATCCAATTCAGTCAGAAATTGTGTAACTTGGGTGCGCTCCCAAGAGTTTTTTGCTTGCTGTCGAGTGCTAAGAATAGCATCAATTTCATCGATGATAATCACATAAAGTTGATTTTGATTTTTTCGTGCAGGCTTGAACAGGTCACGAATTCTAGCCTCGGTGTTACCTACCCACTTGTCCAATAGATTTGAGCCAGAAGTAACCGTAATGCGTTCCTCAGAACAACCAAAATAGCTTGCGATAGCTTGAGCCATAACGGTTTTTCCTGTTCCTGGCGGTCCGTGTAGGATCATCCCTCGTTCAGGTACTATGCTGAGTTCGTGGACTAGGGGAGCATACTCAGGACTGTATGCCGCAGCTACTGGTAAAACAACTTCATTGAGACCTTCGGGAATTCCGGCTATGCAACACGATCTAAAGTGGGTATCTAAAGATATTTTATTGGTAAATGGAGATGCTGGTATATCGCACTTGGATTTTTTTTGTGGTTCCTGAGGAGACGTTATAGCGTCGGACTGTTTAGGTAAATGAACTACGTTAAATTTTGGAGGTTGACGCTTAAGTGCATTAAACGAGAGTTTTTCGGTGGCGGAGGAGTATAAGTTCAAGTCATCAGTGAACCATTTAAGATTATCCAGGATATTCTCATATAACTTTTGTGCTTCTTCAGATGAGTTTGGTGCGCATTCTTCAATCATTGCAACGGTGAGACTTCTCACAAAGGTACGCGACATTAGACGATCATAAAGTGATGTAACCTGAAATTTAAATGTATCGAGAACTTCATCTGTATCGTTCGCATTTAAAGAGACTGAGGGCAACACGAAAATTTTAGCTTGGCGGATTAATTTCTGTAAGTTTTTCATTACCGTGCGTTTAGTCTTGATCAGCGCGACGACCTCAGCAATATCATCTAACACCTGATTAAAGATGTCATCCCATTCTGGACGAAAAATAAGAGACCCGCAAAGACCAACAGTGAGTTGGATTTTTAAGCGTTGAAGCGATTCCACTTTGCTATAGGCTGCTGTTTCAAGTTGCGTTGCATACGAAGAGACAAGGTCCGCAGCGATCGCTTTGATGATTTTTATATCGGAGAGCATTTCTACAATGCTATTTGCCAATTGATGAAAAACTACAATAGGAGGCTCAGAATCACAAAAAGATTTACTCACGTTAATGGTATCAGTTGAACTCAAAAGAATTGTCCTCCATAGTCTCTGGATTGTTCGTTTGGAAAGAGATGATATAACAACGTAAATGTTGAAGCAAGAGTGAATTCTTGGAATCTTAGGATTGGATTTTTTCAATTGCATTAACGTAACAGGAGCATTTCTGGTTGCTGTGTAATGTGTTGGTGTTTATAATTCTATCGTTATAAAATTCAGAGGTTTAGGTGAGATGAAACAAATAGTAGCATCGGATTTAAAAACGATTTTACACTCGAAACGCGCAAATATTTATTATCTTGAGCATTGTCGTCTATTAGTCAATGGTGGACGCGTTGAATATGTTACAGACGAAGGTAGTCGATCGATGTATTGGAACATTCCGATCGCGAACACAACTACAATTCTTCTTGGCACAGGAACTTCTGTTACACAAGCAGCTATGAGAGAGCTTTCAAAGGCCGGAGTTATGGTTGGTTTTTGCGGAGGAGGCGGGACACCTCTTTATAGCAGTACTGAAGGTGATTTGGAAATCCTTTGGATCTCTCCTCAGAGTGAATATCGACCAACTGAATACTTACAATCATGGTTTCATCTTTGGCTCTGTGATGCGAAACGTTTGAATGCGGCGAAGAGACTTTTACAGCTGCGAATTGACTTCATACAAAAATCGTGGAGTAGAAAGCGAGGGATATTTAACGAAAATTTTTCTTTTGAAACGTCATTGTTAGCAACCATCTTAGAGCAATATAAACTTCACATACAATCCGCAAGCACAATTATGGAGATCTTTTCGGTTGAGGCTCGATTTACAAAGCAATTGTATAAGATGGTGTGTGAATCAGTAAAATACTCTTCATTTACACGCGTAAAACAAGGTCAAGGGATTGATCCTGCCAATAAAAACTTGGATTATGGAAACTATCTCGCTTATGGACTGGGAGCCACCGCCACTTGGGTGCTTGGGCTTCCTCATGGGCTTTCTATATTGCATGGTAAAACTAGACGCGGTGGATTGGTATTCGATGCCGCAGATCTCATAAAAGACGCTTTAGTGCTGCCACAAGCATTTATTTCCGCGGTCAGCGGTCATAGTGATCAAGAATTTAGAGCGAGCTGCATTCGCAATTTTTTGAATGGCGAAGCGCTAGATTACATTATCGACAGTTTGAAAGAAATCGCACAACATCAGGATTAAACGTATGAGAGTCTTATTTGTTTCTCAATGTACAAAAAATGCAATCGCGGAAACCCGACGAATTATCGATCAGTTTGCGGAGAGAAAAGGTGATTCTGTATGGGAGACAAGCATAACGGAACAAGGTTTAGAAACCGTTAGAAAATTATTAAAATCTACCGCGCGCAGAAATACCGCAGTTTCGTGTCATCTCTTTAAAGGACGTTTACAGACTGAGCTGCTCTGGATTGTAGGAAATCCTCGAAAGTTTAATAGGGAAGGGAATGTTCCTACAAATATCACAACTAGGGATATCTTGAGAGAAGGTGATGAAAATAATTGGTGTACAGGGGAAGCAATTGGCATTTTAGCCGCACTTGCTGGATTGTTTCACGACTTTGGAAAAGCCAACATCCTCTTTCAAAACAAATTAAGGAAGAAGAAACAAAAAAGCTACGAACCGTTTCGTCACGAATGGGTTTCGCTGCAATTATTTAAGCAATTTGTAGGAGGATCGAGCGATCAGGAGTGGTTAGAAAGACTTTTAAATATTACACCAAAAGAAGAAATACCCTCTTTAAAAGAATTTCCGAACATGATTCCAGCACTTAAAATAAATCCCTTAAAAGATTTGCGTGGCATTGCAAGATTTGTTGGATGGTTAATTCTGTCGCATCATCGAATGCCTGTTTATGACAAGAACGGATCTGATGATCCACCGAGATTGGACGGCGATATTGATAGATGGATGTTAGGTAAAAGATTTTGCGCTTCATGGAATTCAACAAGATGTGATGATGCAGAATGGAGCGAAAAAGATAATAAGCATGTGTGGTTATTTCCGGAAGGAACCCCCATAAAAAGCAAGTCGTGGTGTATTGCGGCAAAAAGAATTGCGACACATGCATTACATTCGCATCACCTTTTAAACCGAGATTGGTTTAAAGATCGTTTTAGTATGCATCTTGCGCGTATGTCATTGATGTTATCCGATCACATTTATTCGGCTGGTACAGTTCACGCTGAATATCAGGATCCTGGTTATCCCGCTTACGCTAACACAACTCCAGATAAGAAGTTAAAACAAAAACTTGATGAACATAACATTGGTGTGGCTCGTCAAGCTTATTTTATTGCGAAAAGCATTCCTAAACTCCGAGAAACTTTACCTTTTATTACAAGAGATAAGCATTTTAAAAAACGCAGCGCTGATGTTCGATTTGGATGGCAAAATCGAGCTTTTGATCTCGCTACAAGCATTAAATATGAGACCGAAGATAACGGTTTTTTTGGACTAAATTTAGCTTCGACCGGGTGTGGAAAAACATTAGCAAATGCTCGAATTATGTATGGGCTTTCTGATGAAAAGAAGGGGTGTCGATTCAGTATTGCATTAGGATTACGAGTTTTGACCTTACAAACTGGCGAATCTTTAAGAGAAAAATTGTTTCTTAAGAATGATGAATTGGCTGTCGTTATAGGTTCTAAAGCAGTTCAAGAGCTACATGAACATAAGAATAAAAGTGCTCTTAAACCGAATCAGGCGAACGACGCCGCATCTGCGCACTATGATGAAGAGTTGTGTGGGAGCGAATCGCTTGCAGGATTGACCGATGATGATCATGTTGTTCACTATGATGGAAATTTGGATGATGGGCGTTTAAAACGATGGTTTAAATCGGCTCCTGAACAACATAAACTTGTGTCCGCTCCAATTCTAGTTAGCACAATAGATCATCTTATTTCCGCAACAGAGGGATGTAGAGGGGGTAAACAAATAGCTCCAATATTGCGGTTATTGACTTCCGACCTTGTTTTAGACGAACCAGATGATTTTGATGTTGCCGATCTTCCGGCGTTGTGTCGTTTGGTAAACTTTGCGGGGGTCTTTGGATCTCGGGTTCTCTTATCTTCAGCGACACTTCCACCGGCTTTAGTTAAAGCTCTCTTCGAAGCGTACGCTGCAGGAAGAAAATCTTATAATGAAATTTGCGGAAAGACAAACAATGCAGCTGCAATTACCTGTGCGTGGTTTGATGAGTTCGAAGTAGCTTCAAGCACCCACCAAAATGCTGATTCATATATCAATTCCCATTGTGAGTTTGTCGATAAGCGAATTGCCCAGCTGGAACAATTACCCGTTTTGAGACGAGGAAAACTGGTTTCCGTGGGTGCAAGAACTACTAACCCAGAAGATGCAAAAAAATCGTTTTCTAATGCCATAAAACAATCCATGTATCAATTGCATGATAATCACCATCAGATCCATCCAAATTCAGGGAAAAAGGTTTCTATCGGTCTTGTTCGCATGGCCAACATTGATCCTATGGTTTCTGTTGTTAAAATGTTTCTCAAGGAAGAAGCCAAAAAGGATTACTGTATTCATTTTTGCGTCTATCACTCAAGATTTCCGATGTTGATAAGATCCAAAATTGAAGAGGTTTTGGATGCGACATTATCAAGACAAGATCCTAATAAGCTCTGGGAGGTGCCCGAAATTGAATCGGCACTTACTGAGAAGGCGGAGACGAATCACATTTTCGTGGTTTTTGCGACTTCTGTGGCTGAAGTTGGTCGAGATCATGATTACGATTGGGCTATTGCGGAACCTAGTTCTATGCGTTCCATTATACAGCTAGCCGGTCGTGTTCAGCGACACCGAAAGGTTCCTCCATCCGAGTCCAATATAGTAATCCTTCAAAACAATCTAAAAGGGTTAAAAGGATCAGATTTAGCATACACACGACCTGGGTTTGAATCTAAAGATTTCAGTTTAATT
The DNA here is from genome assembly GCA_945957185.1 of uncultured Chlamydiaceae bacterium. Lineage (GTDB taxonomy): Bacteria > Chlamydiota > Chlamydiia > Chlamydiales > Parachlamydiaceae > CAMFKA01. The sequence continues at coordinate 17,316 of CAMFKA010000007.1, forward strand.
GAAAAGGACCTTTCAGTTAGTCTTCAGCCCTTCCAATACGAAAAAATAACTTCGATACCACGTCTACAATCAACCGATCAAGTAAATTTTTCAGAAAATTTAGTGGCTCTCGAACATAAGCGCCTTAAGGCGGTTTTACAAGGGATTAGTCCAAATAAATTCTATGCAGGGATGTGGTGGAAATATAACGCTGACTGGTGTGGCGAATTCCAGCGGATAAGTCGTTTTAGAGAGCCCGAAGGCATAGATAAGGAATACTTTTATTATCTTGAAGAAGATGGTCAGGATCCAATAATTCATGAATGGCCAAAAAACGGTTCCATTACACCTGTGGAGACAATGCATTTTAAAAGTGAAGAGCTTGAATGGTCCAACGGATTTTATCCCTGGATCAACTGCGACGTGAAAAGAGAGATCTACAACCTGTCCAAAATAACTGAATCGAATTTAAAAGAAGTCAGCCTAAAATTTTCAAAATTTAGGTTGCGTGAGTTGAATCCGGGTGAGAGGTGGTGCAACAACTCGATCTTGGGGTTTTACCAGAAGTGAAAGCTGCCTGTACGGCAGCGAAAATTGGATAAAATAAAATTAATGTATATGGAGTGAAATGTGAACGAATTTTCCGTGTTAATCGAAGCTTTTGTGCGCGAAAAGCAGGAAGCGAAAGGAGTCGATTTTTGTGTTGCAACTTGGCTGGATTCGGCAGCAAAAAGAGCTTCACAGATTTCAGTCGCAACACATGTGTTGAAGTATGCAAATAGTGACGCTAAGGGTACTAATGTTTACCTCAAGAGAGAGCTTTTAAAACGTGATGTTACTCAACCCTATATCACAACTGATACGTTATCAGAAATTCCGATAGATATTGTCGGAAACGCCGCAGCTATGGATATTGCATCCTTACTGAATCTGAAAGTTAATGAGATCTCTCTTCTTGATTTGATTGTTAAAGGAGACTTTTCTCCGCTGATGCCTTTTGCGGATAGTGAATCTCGCCTATCCTCTTGGATGGAGGGTTTAAAGTCGATTCTTTCAGAAAAAGAGCTTAGTTCTCATACACTGGCTAAGCAAATATACTTTCCTGTAGGTGAGGGTGAATATCATTTGCTTGCGCCTCTTTATGCGTCGTCACTTTCACATGTTCTTTATGAACGAGTAAATGGAGCTCGTTTCGGAGAGAATGAGAAAGTTGCAAGAAAGTGCAAAAAAGAAGGGGAATATTCAGATATCGTTGTCGTTGACTTTCCTAATCTTGCAATTCAAAAATTCGGCGGTACAAAGCCTCTAAATATTTCCAGATTGAATAGTCTCCGAGGAGGAAGTTCGTTTCTTCTAAGAAGTGTCCCGCCCGTGTGGGAGACCGTAAAAAGACCACCCATAAGAAAAAATGGTTTTTGGAGCGCGTATGAAAAAGAAACGTTCAAACTTGTAGATTGTTTTAAGTCTTTTTTAAATACGGTGAAGCGACGTGATAGTAATAAAGAAATTCGCATTCAAGTTCAAGATTATGTGGATCGGTTGCTTGATCAGCTTATCGCAATGGCTGCGGAGATTCAGGCAATGTCACCCGGTTGGAGTACAGCTTCGGAAATTCCCGTACATGAGCAATTGTGGTTAGATCCCTTCCGTGAAGATTTCAACGGAATTGATGACGATGACTGGATGCGAGCGGTATCAGATCAGTTTGCATCGTGGATTACCCATAAACTCAAAGGAAAAGATAACGATCTTGAAATTAGTGATTTAGAGCACAAAATATTAAGCGATAAGTGCTTAAAAGTAATAAAAGAGGTTAAAGAATGAAGTCTTTGTTGGTTTTGCCTCACATAAAAGTGGAAGGGGCAAATGCGATATCCGGTCTAGTTTACGGTTTTCCTTCCGTGACCCATTTTCTAGGGTATGTTCACGCACTATCACTTGCGATGGGAAAGGCGATCAATCCGGGAATTAAACTGGGCGGTTGTGGAATTGTCTGTCATAACTATCAAATTCATGCTCACAGAAGGGGAGGATGGGGTGAATTTGGTTTCTCACTCACAAGGAACCCTTTGACAAAAGACGGTAAAACTCCTTCATTTAATGAAGAGGGTAAAGCTCATATGGAAGTTTCACTTGTAATTGAGTGTGATTTCACATGCGATGATTTTGATTTTAATACTGGTATTCTCGCTGAAGATAAAAACCTGTTTTGTGAGCTGGTTCATCGATTGGCTTCTTCAAAGCGACTCGCGGGGGGAATTATCACAGGAATGGCTCCGATACGATTCCATGAAATCGATCAAGAAGAAGCTGTGGCGCAGCGGAATATACGTCGATTACTATTCAAATTGCTTCCCGGATTTGTCTTGCGCGATCGTTGTGATGTTTTAAAAAAACATTTATCTGAAAATCCAGAGCTTACTCCTTTTGATGCAATGTTGGATTTTTACGCTTTCAAATCAAGAGCTGTTCTTCCAGCAGGAGATGAGGCTACTAAAATTTCGAAGGTTAAGTGGGAACAAGTTCCCAAACCGTCAGGAGGATGGATTGTACCAATCCAATTAGGATATAAAGCTATATCACCGCTTTATGAGAGCGGAAATGTAGCGTGTGTCCGCGATCCTAATGTTCCTTTTCGCTTTGTAGAACCTATGTATGGGCTGGGTGAATGGTTAGGGATTCATCGTATTCACGATGTAAATTCAATTATCTGGCGATACAGTAGCGAGAATGATCTTTATATGTGTTCTAACAAAAATGATTATAAAAATGAGGTATTACAATGAGTACGTTAAAAACAGCATCGGTATTAGCTTTTGAAAAAAAATTATGCAACTCGGACGGATTGATGTTTTCCGGAGAGTGGAAAAATCGTGAGCAAGAGGGTTTATGGAGTCCTATCAAGCTGCAGCATAAAGACGTCAGAGGAACGATTTCTAATAGATTAAAAGCGACGTTGTCGGCAGATCCTTTAAAAGTTGATGCTGAAATTCAAAAACCTAATCTACAAGCCGTGGACGTTGCTTCACTACCTTTTGATGCAGACACATTAAAAATAGTCTTCACTTTAAGGGTCCTTGGAGATATATCAATCCCGGCGACATGTAATGATCCGAGTTATCAGAAAGTGTTAACAGAAAAAATTGGATTGTATCTTGAAGAACAGAAGTGTCAAGAATTGTCTTTGCGTTATGCTGAAAGCATTGCTAGTGGTCGTTTTTTTTGGCGTAACCGGATTGGCGCAGAGGAACTCGAGATTAGAGTCAAATTGCTTGAAGGGAACGGAGAAAAAAGATCTTGGATTTTTAATGGCTCACAGTTTAGTTTACGCGGGTTTTCTCGTAAAGATGACCCAAACGTCGTTGAATTGGCTGAAGCAATTCGTTGCGGCTTGACGGGTGAGGCCCATATTTTTTTGAAAATTGAAGCCTTTGCAAAACTTGGTGCCGGTCAAGAAGTGTTCCCATCACAAGAATTAGTTCGTGACAGCGGTAACGACAAGTATAAAAAGAGTAAGGTTTTATATGCTGTGAATGAAGTGGCGGCTCTGCATTCTCAAAAAATCGGAAATGCAATTAGAACCATTGATACCTGGTATCCTAAGGCAGATGATTTTGGACCGATTCCAGTTGAACCTTATGGGTCCGTAACTAGTCGAGGTACTGCTTACCGCCAACCCAAGGAAAAGATGGATTTTTACACACTTTTGGAT
>CAMFKA010000008.1 GCA_945957185.1 uncultured Chlamydiaceae bacterium
CTATTCCTCCACTGTCACTAAAACAATTTCTGGAGGAGAAAACCAACGGAAAGTAAAAACGCTACCCACACCACGTGTGACGTAAACTTTTTTATCGTTTTCCTCAAAGAACCCTGATTTCCATTTACGATTTTCCATGACCGTCAATTTTTTCCACACCCAAGGGAGATTCACTTGACCGCCATGAGTGTGCCCTGACACTATTAAATCCCCCGGAAACGGCATAAGAAGCCGAATTGCATCGGGGTTGTGAGCCATAACGATTCCTTTGGCATCGGGAGCATAATTTTCAAATGCTTGTGCAGGGAGCGTATGATTCATCGTGTACTCGCCCAAGCCTGTGACGTTGAGTTTTGCTCCACGGTATTCACAAGACACGGATTCATTGACCAACAATTTAAAAGGAGTCTTCTGTAGCAGCGATCGGAGGCTTTCATGCAAAGAAATTTTCGACAATCTGGGATGGTGCACTCCAATGGGGGCAATAGGGTTGAAAAGCCTTTGCATTCCCGCCAGAAAGAAAGACTCGTTCTTTCGTTCACTCATCACATCGTACTCCCCATTAGCGTTCAGGCCTGCCGTATCAGAATAGTCGTGATTGCCAAGGACGGCATAACAGCCAAGGGGTGCTTTAAAGGTATTAAGAAATTTTTGAAGACGTTCTTCGCAGTCCAAAGTGGAGTGGCACAAAAAATCTCCCGCAAAAAGGACCAAATCGGGATGAAAATTGTTGATGCGAGCAGAAATCTTATTTAAAAGACTTTCGGAAGTCTTATGATTCAAATGCAGATCGCTAAACAAAGCGATTTTAAGCCCATTTAATCGAGGATCCAGCTGCATCTTCATACGCGTAGTTTGAAGAAGTTTAGGCTCTATCCAGCGAGGCCAAATCCCCACGATAGAAATCGCGCACCAAGCATCCCATAAAAAATCGCAGCAACGATGAATAAATTTTTTGTTCATGAGAGGATTATAACAGGATGGAGATTTTTAAGATAGGCATATGGGAGTAGCTCCCATATGCCCAACACAATTATCTGTGTGCCAATGTTGGCTCTTTCAGATGGCGAGAGATCTCGCTAGTCAATTTAAACATGTCGATTGGTTTTGTAGAACCCAACACTTCACCGAGTTTAGAATCGGGATTGATGACACGCTTGTTCGTTTGGTCTTGGAGCTTATGGCTCTTAATGTAGTCCCAAACCTTTTTGGTAACTTCAGTACGTGGCATAGGGCCATGTCCAACGATTTTTGCCAATGTTTCACTGACCTGTACGGGTTTCATGAAAGCTGAGGGCTTCTTTTCTTTAGTTGTCATTGAGAACTCCTGTTAGTTAAAATGAATATCTCTCTGGGTGTGGTTTTATCCGCGCGCGTATTTATGTGTCAAAAGAATTTCTTTGCATTCCTCGGACTTGAATTTAAGTTTCCTTCGTGGAATGATGAAATTCCACAGACTTTAACGGGAATGAAACGATGGAAGCAGCTCAGATTAAAGAATATCCAAAACTCGAAGCGTACCTTCAAAAAAAAGATGACCCCCTTGCAACAAAAATTATCGAAACATTATTTCTTTGCGGGCAGGGTGACAATTTTTTTAGTCATCTCGATCAAATCCCGGACGCAGAAAAAAAACTCGATGATCTGATCGAAACTTTGAAACCTGTCGAATCATTCTACGATGTTCTAGGCGGCATCCGCGCCTACCATAACGAATTCCAGTGGCTTCTAGATGAAAGGAAAACCAAGCAGAAGGTCTCGCAATTTCTTCTTCCCGTCCCCACAGACATCACAAAACAAACTTTGCTAGTGAATCGTTCGATTCGTAAAGCAGTAGAAACAATGGAACACATCGCCGAAATGTACCCCATCGGCGGTGCCGGTGACCGCTTTGATTTAAAAGATCCTTCAACCGGAACTCCCCTTCCGGTTGCGGCTTTAACATTCCGCACACACACACTTCTTGAAGGACTTGTACGCGACTTGCAAGGGCGCGAGTACCTATGCTTTAAATTAAGGGGCATCTGTGTTGTAACTCCCATCGCTATGATGACCTCGCATGAAAAAAATAACCACGAAAGAATTCAAGCCATTCTCGAAAAAGCCAATTGGTTTGGACGAAACAAAGAATCTTTTAAATTATTTATCCAACCCTTAGTTCCTGTCATCGCTGAAGATGGCTCCTGGATACAATCCGAACCGCTCAAACTCGTCATGAAGCCCGGAGGCCATGGTGTCATCTGGAAAATTGCACATGATACTGGAGTTTTTGAGTGGTTTAAGCAAAAAAACGTTACCAAATCACTCATTCGCCAAATCAACAACCCCATCGCCGGTATCGACTACGGATTGCTTGCTTTTACAGGTGTTGGCATTGAAAACAACAAGCTCTTTGGTTTTGCTTCTTGTCAAAGAGTGATCAACTCCGCTGAAGGGATGAACGCTGTCATCGAAAACTATTACCCCTCAGCAAAAGTCTATGAATATGCCCTCAGCAACATCGAATATACAAATCTGGAACAAGAGGGAATCAAAGATGTTCCAGTTAGACAGGGTAGCCGCTTCTCTGCTTATCCCTGCAACACTAATATCCTTTTTGCCGACTTAGCAACTGTCGAAGAGCTTTGTCTCAAATTCCCTCTTCCCGGCATGCTGATCAATCTGAAAAACAGTTACCAAACGCTTCAGTCTGATGGCACCTATGTCGAAAAACGGGGCGGTCGCATGGAAACGACAATGCAAAATATCTCTGACAATTTGATTTACTCCTCTTCGCTCCCTTTGGATAACCACAAGAGATTACACCAATATATTACCTACAACGAAAGGTTGAAAACGATCTCTGTGACAAAACATCAATGCACGAAGCTGGGAGAAATTGAACACACCCCTGAAGGGGCTCTTCGCGACTTTATGTTGAATTTTAGAGATCTTCTAACTCAACATTGCAACTTCACGCTTCCTCCAATGGAAACTTTGGAGGAGTATGTTAAGGATGGGCCGTCTTTTTACTTCGATATTCACCCGGCTGCCGGGCCACTCTTTTCTGTTATTGGACAAAAAATCAAAAACGGAACTTTGAATGCAGGTTCAGAACTGATTCTTGAAGTAGCAGAAGTTCACATTGAGCAGTTAGAACTTTCCGGCTCCCTCGTTGTTGTTGCAGAGTCCCCTTGCGGGCATTTTATCGATTCCCAACATCTGGAATACAGTCACAAAGGAGGGAAATGCTCTCTTGTGGACGTACAAGTGGAGAATAAAGGGATCGATCGAAGCGCCACCAAGCAGCATTGGAAAGGGATGCCACAAAGGCATGAGGTTTGCCTTATCGAAATCGAAGGCGATGGCGAATTCCACGCAGAAGGTGTGACATTGAAGGGAGATTGCAAGTACAAAGTGCCGGCAGGACATCGTTTAGAGATAACACAAGCTGGTGAAAAGCTGACGAAAATCGATCATCCCACCTGGTGGTGGGATTATAAATTCCTGCCCGATCATAGCATCAAAGTTAGCGAGGGGCATTAATCCCCACTCAATTGTATACCAGATGTTGAGCAGTAACTTCACCCCTGCCCTTGCCCTTGCCCTTGCCCTTGCCCAAACTTTTCAAAACAATGTTCGATTATTGGAGTTTGCACAAGATGTTAAACGTCTTGCCCTGCCAGTCAAATGAAGAAATTTGGGCAAGGGCAAGGGCAGGGGCAAGGGCAGGGGTGAAGTTACTACTCCGCATCTGGTATACACTTATACCTATTTCTTACAGCAATCGCCGTCAAAATAATCGTGCAGCTTCTGGCGATAATCTTCCTGACAGTGTTTCTTATCCATTTTTTTCTTCCAACGGAGATGATTTGCTTCGGAAATGATTTTCGCTAGCTCGTCCAATTTCTTGTCGTTAGAGCGGATATTTTCTTTAATTTTCTCTTTTAATACTTCCATCCAAGCTTCGTCGGCAAGAGCTAAGAAATCGTCAGAGTAGCTGGACTGGTGGTCGTGATGATGTTCATCGCCGCAGCAGTCGTGGTGATGGTGGTGAGAAGAGCAGCAATCTTCGTGATTGTGAGTATGACAGCAATGGTCATGATCGTGATGGTGGCTCATGGAATCCTCCGTATTTTAAGTTATTGGTACAGCTGAATGCTGTGTTTCCATGAGGGTAGTCTACCACCTCGAAATATACAATAAATATTTTAGCGTCCGGGCGTTAATATGGTCTTCCCCACAAAAAATTCACAAAAACTTAATAAAAATTAAATACTCATTCAATAAAATTATATATGTAAAACATTACGGAGTAATAACATGATCGTACAAACATCCATTTTTATTTTAGAAAGTACATTCGCTGCGCTTCCAATCCCTGAAGCATTCGGTGAAACACCTTATTTAGAAGAAGTTGTTGAAAATCTGGGATTCAACGGCTTGGTTGAACATCAAAACAAAATCTTAGAGGCAATCCCTTTCCGCAATGCATTGCGTTACAGTTTCTCTGCTTGGGTAGTTGGTAAAACTTTAGGTGGAACAGCATCCATGTTGGGGTGCGAAAAGATCGCTTCCGTCATCAAATTTGCTGCTAGTGCAGCAGAAATTGCCGCTTTTGGCGCTTTTTTAGGCTATCAACACAAAATGTCAAAAACGGTATTATGGGAAGATTCCGAACGCGTAATGCGATGATATCGCCGCCTGGGGGTGGCTCTTGATCCACCCCTTGCACTCTAAGCCGATCCTTACCGGTGTCGCAACTTTTTCCCCTTTAATCATAAAAACTGCAGGTTCGGTGTGATGTCGCATCCACCGCTGCAGCTCTTTGAAGAAACCAAAATTTCCATTCGCATCATTTTGCACAAGTTTGATGATCTCTCTGGTTTCCGGATGCATGTATAGCTGCGGAAAGCTCCACTGAATCCCCCAAAAGATGGTGTCTTTGCCAAAAACCATCGAGCGCACTTTGCCATCCACATCAGAGATACTGATCCGATGAAACTGCAGTTGCACGACGGGTTGCCAGGGACGTGGGATCACTTGCCCTGTCGGTGTCTCGGTTAGCAATACGGAGGAATCGTCAATAGTCCAAACTGAAGAAAATAGAGGTCTACAAATCGATTCTGAGGGCATTTTACCCTCCTTAAGTGCTTGGACATATTCGCCATACACGCGAATGAATTCCTCCCACGAGATCTTTTCTTTGCCTTTGTCCACAACGCTACCGTTGTAATAGATGCTGAAAGGTGGCAGAGCACTCTTCATGGCTTCCATTTCGGCAACGTCGATCAAAGCGGCAACATCGAGCCACTTCGACACTTGCATGGGAACTTTTTTCATTTTTTTCCCCAAGTCAGAAGCAAGATCCAAAACACTCCGATTGTGACGGCGGAATCGGCGATATTGAAGACAGGATAGGAGTATCCCCAAAAATTGAAGTAGATCATATCGACAACATGACCGTAGACAAAATAATCGATAATGTTACCGACAGCGCCTGCAAGGATGAGTGTGAAGGGTAAAACGATCGATTTATTTTTATTAAAAAAGGCGATAAAAACGAGCATGCCGGCGATAAGGGCAACCCTCAGCCCCACTAACACTGCTTGGTAGTCTGAAAATGCACTCCACGCAGCGCCTTTATTAGTCACGTGGACAATGGAGAACTGAATCCCGAAAAAATTTTGGAACACTCCAATTCCCCCGTAGGGGTACCAGTGATGATCTCCATTCATCGCAGGGATCCACTTCTGCGTCGCCCACTTCGTCGCGGCATCCAATAGGACAATCACAAGGAAAACCATAACCATCGAGGTTAGTGTTTTATTTCGTTTCAACCATTTAATCAAAATTAGATCAGTCCTTTCTCAATCTTTTCTTGCGCTTTTACAGTCATCACCGCATACGGCACAGCATTCAATCGCGCAATGGGAATATCTTCTCCCGAAATGTCGCAAATGCCGTAGGTATTTTCTTCGATTTTTTCTAATGCGCGGTCAATTTGACGTAAAATTCCATACTCTCTGTTGGTGACTTCCAGGCTGATTGTGCGATCGAAGTCGTCGGTCCCTTGGTCTGCTTGGTGCTGAGAGTACCCTGTAGACTCGTCGACCTGTTTTACCCCTTCGGTTGTCACTTTAAGAGCCTTGGTAATTTGCTGGCGCAATTCAAGCAATCTTTTTTTGAATGTCTCAATCTCACTTTTTTTAAGTGCCATTTTTCTTTACCTCTTCTAAATTAATCTATCCTAACGGGAAGCCATATCATCTTTAGGATGAATTGCTTCAAGTGCATTTTTGAGTTCGGTGACATTTTTAAATCTACGGTATACGCATGCAAACCGTATATACGCAATAGGGTCCTTTGCTTGCAATGCTTTCATTACAATTTCCCCTAATTCTTTTGCGCTGATCTCGCGCATATTCTGCTCCATCAAGCCCCCAACAATCTGTTCGGCCAGGGTATGAACCTGCTCCAAACTGACAGTTGTATGTTGACAGGCGGCTTTCAAACCGTCGATCAATTTACTTTTTTGAAACTCCTCGTAACGTCCATCTCTTTTCAACACTTGCATCGATAGTTCGATCGTTTCAAACGTCGTAAACCGCTTCGAACACTCCAAGCATTCGCGACGTCTTTTAACTGCGTTCATCTCGGGAGCGTCCCTGGAATCGATCACCTTTAACTCATCGTGATAGCAAAAAGGGCATTTCATAAACAGGTTCCAAAAAAATAAAGGTTTTGTTATGATGTCTTTGCGATTAAGTTACTTACGAAATTTAAATCGGAAGAACTATTGAACAAAAAACACTCAATAATGCTTCCCGATTTCCTACTTTTCGCAGCCTCTCTTAACGAGCATCTTGTAAAAATCGTAAGTCAGAGTGAGAGGGTAAGTTAACCCGGATTATTAATCTAGTAATTTATGTGAGCCCATGAGCAGTTTTTCTACCTCGACCCTAAATTTTTTGACAAAATCTCCGGCTTTAGCCGTATTGGAGCAAAAAAATTATTGTACCGGAACAGGCAAGCTGACAGCAAAATTCCCTCACAAGGGTCTTCCGTATCTGTGCGGCGAAGACCATGCCCCATTTTATGCGCTCACGCAGGAATTAAAAAAATATATTGATACAGCGCTAGAAAACACCTTTTTTGCACTCCGTGATATTCATTATATTGGAGGAAGTCTCTTAAAAGATTTTTCTCCCTCCTATTATGAAAGATGCGATAACGCCATTGGACTCCAATCCCTTCCCTCTCACATTTTCCAGCTTGCTCACCAGCCGAAAAATGATATCGATATCCGCGTTTGGATGCGCCCGACAACGCCGATGACTCCGGAACAGTACCGTGGAGCATTAAACAACTTTAGAGACAAAGCAGTGAAAGCCTTTGGCGAAAATTGCCAAGAGTCGTGTATCATCTCTTTCGATAAAAACCTCTTCGTCATGTTCAAGTTGGTCGGGCAGAATCACCCCATCGACCTTGCATTTGTCATCTCTCTGGAAAGAACATCTCTTTTTCAAATGGACGATTTGTACCTCTCTCTGACCCCGTATTTGAAGTCTCCGATGCCAATGCAGCTGCAACCCAAAGGGTTCCAAAACAGCGGTTGGCAAGCGTATCTGGATAGAAGAGAAAAGCTCCTTCGGATCAATAAAGTCCAGACGGTACAGAGAGGGTGGATAACTTATATCGCACACCTAGCATCCGGATACACTCCCGTACAAGACTATAGCGCGGCTTTAATCTCAAACACGCATGCGTTATCGCATAAAATTAAAACCGTCCGCTCGTTTACATGTCTTTTGGGAAAAGAGATTACCGATCGGATCCGGTTGCATGGGTATACTAATGAAGAGAAATTGCACCTTACCCTTAACACCATTTTGATGAACCGAGATCACATCACGCCGCTGGAGGTTCCTATCTTTTTGCGTGATGCGCTATCCTCCTGCTTAGATAAAAACGAATTTCCCACACTTCTTGAAATGGCGATCGACCTTTTAAAACAGAAAGCACTATCTCCAAACGAGTTTTATGGAATCATCACTTTGACAGCGATGTTGCAGCTCTGTTTTGAACCGTTACATTCCACTCATCGTATCACAACAGCATTGATAGGATACATGAGCCACACGCCTTACTTTAAAATGGACATGGCAATTAACGACTCTTTCCGTTCGTTTTGTCTCCCCTTTGCACCGATGGATGCATTTCAACACATCAGCAGCAGCACCATTGCAAACGCAGCCTCCTTACTCCCTCTTCTCGTCGACACCAATGTCGCTCATTATAGTGGCAACGATTTCCCTCACATCGCCCAGTTGTTCCTGCACGATCCAACCCCTATCCTTTTCCTCGCCAACACTTTATTACAATCCCCTTCCGATGAACTTAAAAAAATCGGGGTCATGCTGTCGAAAATATTGATGTTATTTCCTCGAAATCCGGCTATCGACCACTTTTTCTTCAATTGCATCGAGCAACAACTTCCTATCGGCATCCGCTTCGACGCTACCTTCTTACAAGAATTCCGCGTTTATCAACTTTTGCGTTATCTACAGACATCTCCCCAACCAAAAGAGATTCTTGCGGTTCTCAAAAAAGAGTATTGGGATCTCGATCCCTCCTTTCTTTTCGATCGCATCGAAAACCTGGAAGATCAGTCGTTCGACAAGCTTCAACTTCTTGGAAAAATTGCAAAAAAATCTCCATTGCTAACGGAACGGTACCAAGCAGTCTTTGTCTCTATCACACAAGCTCTCCTCCGCCAAAATGACTACGAAAACCTCACCAAAGCTCTGCATACCGAAACGCTGTACCCCTCGATCTATTCCCGTGAAACAGTTTGGCAGATGGAAAAAGAGTATTTGGAAGTCAATCCCACCGGACTTGCTTCCGACAAGTTCAACCGATGGCTTTTAACGGGATTGGAGCTAGAAAACCGCGAGCCCATTTTGCTTTCTGCAATCAAAGCCTATCTAGAAGCCACTCACAAGCTCCCGGAAAAAAGTATCAGGATATTTATGGGGACGCTGCAATCCTTGATGATCTATTTAGCGGGGTGTAAAGCGTACATAGAAATCCTTGGATTATGGGAGCTTCTTCAGCGACATGGCCTTGCGCATCAACTTCCCTTTACCTCTTGGTTGGAAGCCATCAATGCTGTCGCCTCGCAACGATCCAAAAAAGCTCGCACCACTCTTAGCGAACTCGTCCCTCTCATGGTTGTCGATCTGCACAAGCGAAAAGCACACCAATCTCTTCTACAGCTCTGGGAATTGCTGCTAAAGCATCAACTAAGCTCACTTTCTCCACAAGACCTGCTGTATGGCACATTTAAAACCGTACTTAAATCCAAAACTCTACCGCCCAACCAAATCGATCTCCTCTTCCTACTCAGTCATGAAGCAATGACGGTAATCAAACCTACCGAACTTGCATCGGAATTTCTACGACTAAAAAACCAGGAATACACCGGAGTGTGGATACAGAGAGCTATTGAACACGAAAATTCGATTTCTCCCAAATTTATCGAAACCCTAATTCCCCTAATCAAAAAGTGCAGATGGAATTCGCAGCAGAAAGCCGAGTGCATGGTTCAATTACTAGAAAAAGCTCTCACCAACAAAAACTTAACCTCCTCAACTCCATTAATTCCTTACCTGCCAATGGTATTTTCCGGAGCCAACTCCGAACATGCAAGAGCCATCACACTACTACTGTTGCAAAAAGCAACTCCAAAACAAGGAACTACTGCAACACAAAAGAAATTGTTGGAATGGCTCGGTACGGTGCCGGCGCCTCAAAAGTTGGAGATCATCCAACTCATTGACAAGCACCACCCCAAAATCGATCCTTTTGACACCGATCCGGAGGGCGTGACAACGGCGATAAAAATTTGGACTGCAACAGCCCCTGAAGAAGTGCAAAAATACTTGAATGCGCAGCCAAAGGGACCCTCTTCCCTCTATACCCATCTGTTAACGACTGAACCACTTCTATTCAAAACACTCATCACCGCAGCACCTACGGAACAAAAAAAGCAAATGATCCTAGACTTTATGACAAAACACCCTCAATTAGCCGAGTGGTCTTGGGTTCATGAAATGCTCGATACTAAGCACTACGATGTCGCTGCCCTACTTTTAAGCTTCCTCCCTGTCGAAAACACAATCCAGGAGAGAAGACGCCTAATTCCTGCGCTCGGGTTTTCTAAGGCGATCCACGAGATCAGTAAAATCGTACACAACCTTAAGACACCTACCCTTGAAGAACTCACCGCTCTCAAAACTGCCATGGAAGCTTACGGTACAAAACCAATTTCAGCAGCAGATGTCAGCACCCTTATCCCCATTTTCACTGCTCTCGTTCCTCCATACACCTATCTGTGGAGACAACTATTCGACAACCTATCAATTGAACATTCCATCGAAGAGATTGAGAACCTTTGGAAACTTTTTGAACAACAGTTCATCACAGATGTTAACTACCCTCACAAAGAGTCTTACTATCTACCAATTCTTGAGCAGTATGCTCTAAGAAAAGCAGCCGCTCCCGAGTCTATTCTCACCGAACTAGTCACACACCGTCAACAACTTTATACAGACAGAGAGTTGCGAATTTTATCTTCTTCGCTCCCTTACGCACCTCAAGACCAACACATCACCGACCTAATGAAAGTTTACCTTGAAAACATCCTTCCGGGATTACTCTCTACCCAATTTATCAAAATCATTGAAGTCTTTCTGTCTTGGAAAAACCCTGAACTAGACCACTCTCTTCTCACTCATATAAAAGCTTATCTTATCAACAGCGACAACCGAGCTTTAAAAGAACAAATTCTCGACACCTTGAACAAAGCCGCACACCCGCTCCCATTTGACCTTATGAAGGAGATTTTCAATCTGGGCAGCATTCCCAGAGGCATCGCTTTGGAAAGAGGAAAAATCGTGTGTCAACAACTTCAATCACTGCGCACAAACGTATGGATAAAACGGATTACCCATATTAATGCTATTGAAGAAAGCTTTGAAAGCATGCTCAAATTCAAACAAACTGAAAATCCCGAATTCTGCAAACCAATATTTGAAGAGCTGCTATTCTTGATTCAAAACTCAGACATGATGCACACCCCAACTTTCTTTCAAAGAATTCTCGAAAATAAGCTGCTCGAGAAAATGTTTCACTACGAAACTCTAAGCCAATCTATCAGAAAATTGCTGAACATGCTTCAGAACGAAAAACCTCCTATCACGCTTTCCTCTATCGACATTTTTATAACCCTGCTTACAGTCTACTTTGACCATAAAAACACCAGAAACGCAAAGGACCTACTTCCGTTCATTAAAAATGTTTCGACATTCGATACCAGGTACAGCGCAAAAAACGAAAGAATTCGAGTATTATGCTCCGTACAACTACGCAATATGATTATTAGGAAAAGGTTGATCACAACAACGCCTGAGTTTCTTGACACTCTTTTAATCGCGCGAGATTTCGAAAAATTAACTCTCTATTTCACAAACTATCCTGACGAATTTGTGAATATCTCCAGACGACATTTGAACTCCATTCCACACTCAAAACCCCTCTTTTGGGAAAGTGTCATAAGCTACCTTCAAAACACTCAATTAAAACCTCTTCCTGCAATAGTCGAAGAGATCTATATCGAAAGATTAAACAACCTTCTAAAAACAACTGAATGTCCCGTTACGATCACTGCAGAATTCATTTCTATCAGCTCCGCCCTATCAACGTATTATTATATAATGCCCGCATTGGTGAAATCGTTCTATGAATCGATGGCTATTACCTGTGCTATCTTTATACAAAAAGATATATCGTTATCGACTAATGAGAGCTACGTCAATGCCGTGGTTGTCTTGACAAAAACCATCTCGGCAATGAAAAAACTCATTACCAAAAGAGACCTTCTTGTTTGTGGACTGATCCACTTCGAACAAATTAGCAAGTTGTTACAGCTCGTAAAACCATTTTTCAAAACGTATTATGCCACACGAAGTGGTTCGATGGCAGGTCTTCTCGATGCGCTACAAGAGATCGTCCTGCATGAATACAAAACTCACATGAACATCGAACAGCTGGAAATGCGCTCCCAAAACATATCCGAGTACCAAAATATTTTATCTTTGGGATGTCCGTCAGAAGCAGGCACATCAAACCAATAGTGTTGACAGAAATGTGAAGCGGAATAAAAATGATCAGGATTTAGAAGGAGTCATCATGTCCGCACAAAGCCAACCAATAGTTACTCGACAACATTATGGCGAAATGATTTTAGTGCCAATCAAAGATACAATTGAACATTTCGCAGAAATTTATGATTCTGAATTACGGGGACGAGTCGCTGATCGATACTATGGTACCTACAATGGAGAGGGTACAGCACCTGAAACCCATGTAGCGAAAAAGATTTATATTTATAATTTTCTCATCTATTTGCAAAACTACAATCCCGAAGCAAAAATGGGTATCATTGGAAGATCGTACTATATTCCCATTCCAAAATGCTCTAGATTTGCAGCACGAATGCATACAGGACTACTAGAGATTCCTGGCTTAGGAGCTTTTATTGTAAGTTTGGGAAGCCTAGAACAAATGGAAATCGAAACAACTGATGAACGCTCTGAAGTTTATAGATCAGATGGGGATGTCATCCCTGTCCATCCCTTACACACAATCAAAAAAATCACATACAAAATTTCCATCCTCGACAAATTTGAAGTGCATCGTAATGTTTTTCCAAGCGAGTTTAAAGACATTCGGTACAAAGTATCTAAAAAGTGGCGTGGTCATTTGGATGTAATCTCCCAAACAGTCCAAAAAATGGCTCAAGAGCATTTAAGATTATGTGAAGATGTACCGCATATTTTCTCATCACAAATATGTATGGAGCTTAAGAAAATTCGCTTAGTGGACTCTAAATACTTTCTGAAATCGATTCTGTGAAAACCCACTGAAAGGAGCAGGATAACGCGGAGACGCGGGCACAACCTAGACACAAATACGCAATTTGTGCCTAGGTGAATGTGGCTATTTTTCGTTGAAAGCCTCACGAATATGTAAATCCACTGCGATACCAGGTCGAGGACGACCTGGCTACCCCGTATCTAGAGCACACTCCAAGGTAGCCAGGGCGTCCCCGCCCTGGTATTGAAGTGAATTTACACATTCGCGAGGCTTCAAAATCACTTTCCAAACAGAAATAGCCACACCCGCCTAGGTTGTCCCCGCATCTCCGCGTTGATTTGCTCCTTCGTTAGAACTGATAGGTCAGATCTAGGTTATACCCTTTGTACCCCTTCTGTCCAAAACGGTAGGAAAAACCGACGTTCAGGCAATCGTAACAGGTCCACGGCAGCACATTTGTCGTAATTAACGACACCCCCACCTCATCGTAATGGCGGATGTATAAATGCCGTTTTGTGAAGGCCGTGTCCACAAACCATACGCCAACATTGAAGGGGCGTTTACATAACGTAAACCCTTCGCACGAATTGATCCAAACGCCATTCTTGTACGTAAAATTCTGTAGGTGGTAATCAAAGTTGATCCCGGTCAACCAAAAATTGACAGAAGTGGCGTAACCGATGTAGTTGGTCATGCTCACTACCCAATTGCCCCACTTTCCGTGAATTTCGCTGGTGACGCCGGCAGAAGCAAAATTCCCCGACGTGCAAAGGTCCAAAGTGCCTCCCGTTCCCAAACGAAAAATTGGAGTCAAACTCCACTCTCCAAGGATAGGCACTCTCAACCCAAAACCTAGCGATGAAGTTATTGAAGAGGCTCCACCGTTTTTAAAGTAAGTGAAAGGGGCGTCCAAAATAAAGGCCCAGCGGTAATCCGGAGAATAGGAATACCTTAGTGGTAATGTCACAGTTGTAGTATCAAATCCACGCACAAACGACCTACCGCCATACGCTCCCAACTGAAACTGATGCACAATCGGCTGTGCCGACCATGAACACGAGCATCCGCTTAGAGGCGATAGCCGTCCCAAAGAGTAATCGGACTGCCCTAGCTGTGAAAGCAAGCTATCAGGATTCCCCGCAATCGGATCAATAGGAGAGTATTTGTAGTAGCCTCTCAATATTTTCCCTTTTACACCACCGTCTCGGATGTACTCCTTCATCAATGCAAAACTTGCATCGCGAGTTCCTCCATCAAAAATTTCGGAAATTCCCAATTGGGGCAACTGCAAAGTTAATATCGTCGAATTTGCCGCAAAGGCAGCGTCAGCGATAATTCCTCGTATGTTCAAATCCAACGTTATCGCTGAAGTAGGTGTGTAGATTGGGATCAGCTTTTGAATCGCTTGCTCTCGCAACGCGCGATTCAAATTTACCAAATTAGGTTCGCTCACCGTTGCCGTTTCATTAGTGACGGTTAACAACCCGTGGTAAGGCTCTCGGCCTTCAACTTCAGTAAACTGCGTCAACGCAATCGTCAGCAATGTCAATACACGTTTATTCCAATGCTTCATTTTCTCTCCTACATAATATCAGCAGCAATCGCAGCCAATTCGGAACGTTCTGTCTTATCCAAAAAGACGTTCCCGTATAATTTTTGATTAGTGAATTTTCCGATAGTGTATGTCAATCCGTTCGAATCTTTATCCAAATACGGGTTGTCAATCTGAGTGGGGTCTCCGGTTAAAATCACTTTTGTGCCTTCCCCTGCACGAGAAATGATTGTTTTCACTTCATGCGGAGTCAAGTTCTGCGCCTCATCGATGATGATGATAATTTTTGGTAATGAACGCCCCCGGATATATGTCACGGCTTCCATTTCAATTTTATTGCTCGCCATCACCCACTTCAACGTTTCGCTGCCTTGATGGCCACCGGAATTTTCGCATAAAAACTCCAAGTTGTCGTAGATGGGTTGCATCCAATGGAACAATTTTTCCTCTTTAGTGCCTGGAAGGTACCCGATATCCCGTCCAAGAGGGATGATAGGCCTGCTGACCAGAATTTTTGTGTAGACACCTTCGTCAAAAACCTTTCGCAATGCACATGCCAAAGCCAATAACGTTTTCCCTGTTCCTGCTTGCCCCAAAAGTGTGACGAGTTTGATGTCATCGCGTAACAGTAGGTCTACAGCGCAACGTTGCTCGACGTTTTTAGGTTTAATCCCCCAGATGGCGTTGTATTTGAGGAGTGGCTCCACAAGCTGCAGGGCGGCATTATATTTTCCCACTGCAGAGGAGTTTTCAGGAGATGTCATGATCATGTACTCGTTCGGTCTTCCCTCCGGTACCGTGTGGTGCAACTTACCGTCTTTGTAAAACAAATCGATATCGTGCTTAGAAATTTCAACTTTTTTAACGCCGCGGTAGATGCTTTCATAGTTGTACTTCAAATCTTCATAGTCTTGAGATTCAAGACCTAAAGCTTCCGCTTTGATTCTCGCAGCGAAGTCCTTGGAAATCAGGACAACATGCTCCCCTTTTTCATAAAGGAAGTACGCAGCCATGATGATCCGGTTATCGTTAATCGACAGGGAAAAGTTGTAAGTATAGTCGGTTTTCATCTCAAGAAGAATTCGTACGATCGAACCGTTGGGCAGGTGAACGCCTTTGTGGAGATCTCCTTTTCCAATAAAGTTGAGAGAATCCAGGTAGCGGAAGACGGCTCTAGAGTTTCTACCAAGATCACTAGGAAGCCGTTTCATTTTGTCCAGTTCTTCTAGGACTGTGACCGGAATAACGACATCATTTTGGGGGAATTTGTTGATCGCCTCGGGATCATGCAAAAGAACGTTGGTATCTAGGACGAAGGTTTTCTTTTTCATTGAGGAGTCTCCTGTACAATTGAAATGGTAAGAGGTGAAAATAGCGATTATTGAGGATATAAACCAAGGAATATTTTTAAAGTTGTCGTATAACGGCTCACCACTGAGCCAGTGAGCTCATTGGCTCTGTGGTAAACAAAACGACTCGATTATTAGCAGTTGAAAGATTTGACTGCTAAATTCTTGACATAAATCCTCACTTGCTCTACCATCATAACCAAATGGCATCATGGAGGTCGTTATGATTATTAATCCCAAAATCTTAAACATCCCACCTTTTATTTCTACTCAATGGAGTCAAATAGAATTCATAACTACAGAAGGTAATTTACTAATCGTTCACCTTAAATCAGGAAAATTTGTTTCCGTCCCGGATCTTTCCGAAGAGACCATCCAAAAAGTTTTCCAAATGCACGGCTCCTACGCCGAAGTCGAACGCCCAGCGAATATCCCTTCTATTCCTCCACTTCCTCTACAACCTCCTCTCTCTTTCGGTAGCGGCGGATTCAAAATCGCTTTCTCCGCAGGAGGAATGGACCAACAAGTTCCAGGGCTCCCGCTCCAACATATGGAAGAGCTCCGCGAAGCCCCTAACCTCCCCCCGGAAGTTTTGGAAAAAGTCAAAACCATTTCAAAACTCGTTCCTCCGGAAGACATCATCAACTCCCCCAAACCGATCGAACAGTGCAACTGCCCCTTCTGCCAAATCGCACACGTGATCCATAACGACGCTGGTCAATCTACACAACACGTGACAGTAGAAGTGATGGACGAACCTGTCAACGAAGAGGACTTAAAATTCGAACAGTGGAGCATCTCCCAAAAAGAAGACCAGCTGTTTGACGTGCAAAACAAGCTCGACGCCAACGAAAGCTACACCGTCTTCCTAGGAGATCCTGTAGGATGCACTTGTGGGAAAAGTGGCTGCGAACACATCTTAGCTGTCCTAAAAAGCTAATAACCAACTATCTATGAAAATGCGGCCGACGCTTTAGCCTCCGGCCGCATCACTCCTTCATTTTTACGGAAAAATCTCTTTCCCTTTAGTCTGCAAAAAGTTAGAATCTCGCTCTAATGCATACACGTTAAATTCATGGAGGTTTTGGAATGCATCAAAAGACTTGGCTAACCGGTTCTGCGTTAGCAGCACTCGCTATATTTGGCAATTTACATGGAGCCGCAGACGAATCAAAAGAATCCGCAAGCGCCACTGAAGCAGCTGCAAGCAAATTTGCACAACCCACCGACATCGCAGCATTCACAGGGCGCGTCACCAAAAACAAAGTGAGAATGCGTGTGCAGCCAAATCTGGACGCTAAAATTTTGAAAGAACTCGCCAAAGATGACCTCGTCGTCGTTGTTGGTGAAAGCGAAGACTTCTATGCGATTAAGCCTCCATCCGATACGAAAGGGTACGTCTTCCGCACATTCGTTCTTGATAACGTGATCGAAGGCAACCGCGTCAACGTGCGTTTGGAGCCAGAACTTGATGGCCCCATCATCGCGCAACTCAGTTCCGGCGACCGTGTCGATGGTACTATCAGCCCCTTGAATAGCAAATGGATCGAAATCACTCCTCCCTCTTCCGTACGCTTCTATATCGCAAAAGAGTACTTAGAAAAAATCGGTGATCCTGATTTGATGACTCGCATCCAGCAACGTAGAAGTGAAGTGAACTCCTTGCTGAGCACTGCTTATTCCATGAGTCAGGCAGAGCTGCAAAAGCCGTTCCCTGAAATCAACCTCAACGGTGCCATCTCCACGTACAACAAAATCATTCAGAACTTCGGAGACTTCCCCGAGCAAGTCGCCCGAGCAAAAGAACTGCTGACATCAGTACAAGAGAAGTACCTGCAAACAAAAATTGCTTACCTCGAAACAAGAGCGCAATTGTTGGATCAAGTGTACCAGAAGAGCGGCGCAGAGACAGTAACACCTCCTTCTGCTCCAACACAAGAGTCTACAGATGAGATCAACGACTTTGCCGACAACTCCAACGAAGGCACTGTCACCGCAAAATCCACTGCGCCAAAAGTAAGCCAATGGACAATCAGCGAGCAGAAACTCATTGACGAATGGCTGAAGGACAACGCAAACGGCACTGCTGCACAGTTCTATGACGAGCAGTCAGCCCACGCTGTCACTTTAAAGGGAATTGTAGAAAATTATAATCGAAATATTAAAAACAAGCCCGGTGACTACCTGCTTGTTAATGCTTCGACGCATCTCCCTACAGCATACCTGTACAGCACTCACGTCAACTTACAAGACCTCGTGGGTCACGAAGTGACAATTAAAGTCGTTCCACGTCCGAACAATAACTTTGCATTCCCTGCATATTTTGTTCTGACTCACGACTAATCTCCTTTAACCTTACGGAGATCGCTTCCGCGATCTCCGTTTTTCCCCCACCTTTATTCCATGACAGTTTCCAAGCAATTTTCTGTTTCTTTCCTTGGGCTCGACGCCCTTTTAGTGGAAGTTGAGGTCGACACCTGCCCTTCTTACACTGAAAAACAAAGTTTCGTCATCGTCGGCCTTCCAGACGTCGCTGTCAAAGAGTCGAAAGATCGCGTCCAAGCCGCAATGCGTAACGCCGGGTACTCCCTTTCTCAAATCAACTCCACTATCAATCTTGCTCCGGGAGACCTCAAAAAAGAGGGCCCCCTCTACGACCTTCCCATCGCCATCGGCCTTCTCGAATCGATAGGCTCTTTGAAAGCAGTCATCAATCCCCAAGACTTCCTCATCATGGGAGAAATGGGCTTAGGCGGAGAGGTACGCCCGGCTTATGGAGCGTTAGCCGCTGCGCTCTTGGCAAAATCACTAGGGAAGAAAGGGATCCTCCTTCCTGCTGCTAACGCCGCTGAAGCTGCTGCTGTTCCGGGCATCCAAGTCTACCCCATTCAACACTTAAGAGAAGCCGTTCACTTCTTCCAAAACCCCTCTTCTATTCCCGCACAACCTTCCGGACAAAACCAAACTCAAAACAAGCTGGTAGGGGTAGATTTTGCCGATATCAAAGGGCAAATGCACGCAAAACGCGCTTTGGAATTAGCGGCAGCGGGAGGACACAACGTCATCATGTCGGGGCCACCGGGTTCCGGAAAAACACTGCTAGCACGTGCGTTAATGAGCATTATGCCCTCAATGTCGATGGAGGAAGCTCTAGAAGTCACCAACATCCATTCCCTTGCCGGAACACTCCCTGAAGGGGAATCCATGGCTCGTTCAAGACCGTTTCGCTCCCCTCACCACACCGTTAGCTATGCCGGATTGATTGGAGGGGGCAGCAATCCCCGACCCGGCGAAGTTTCGTTGGCGCATAGAGGAATTTTATTTTTAGATGAACTCCCCGAATTTTCTCGCACCGTCTTAGAAGTGTTGCGGCAGCCAATGGAAGATCGTTCCGTCAGTATCAGCAGAGCAAAAGGGCATTTCAATTTCCCCACCCATTTCCTATGTGTCGCTGCTATGAATCCCTGCCCCTGTGGGTATTATGGAAGCCCCGACAAAAACTGTCGAGACACTGATCTGCAACGAGAGCGGTATCGCGGAAAAATTTCAGGGCCTCTGATGGATCGCTTTGACATGCAAATCGAAGTTCCCGCTTTGAAGTATAGCGACATTATCAATGCTCCACGTGGAGAGACCTCTGTAGAGGTGTTAAAGCGAGTGGAAGCGGCGCGAGAAGTACAGTACCGCAGGTTAGGTAAAAATCGATTGAATGGCGAGATGAACGCATCGGAGTTAAGGAAGCATTGTCATCTGGATTCCGAGTGTCAAGATGTTTTAAGACACGCCATCGACACGCTTGGGATCTCCACAAGAAGCACGGACAAGCTGATTCGATTAGCGATGACAATCATGGATTTAGCGGGAGAAAGCAATTTGCGTCGGGAGCATTTTTTGGAGGCTCTCTCCTTCCGTTAATCAACCTAAGCTTTATGTCGGCCTTACAGGCCTCGGTTTCATTTTTTCCTTTACCCAGGTTTCCGTTCGCTGTGCTCACTGCAACCTGGGCGAGTGTGGCTATTTCTGGTTGGAGTGAAGTGTGTTCTATGCCGCGGATGCGGCTAAGGCATGTAGCCACATGCGCAAGCGTGTGGTAACGATGATATTAATGCAGAGCCGCG
>CAMFKA010000009.1 GCA_945957185.1 uncultured Chlamydiaceae bacterium
CTTGAATTCTCCTCAGTGTTCTCACTGGCTCAGTGGTTAATTATGCAACAAGACCCTGTCAAACTGTCAGGCCTGCCCCCACCTGCAGAATTTCCTTGAGTTTTTCAATGTCCTCAGGGTATTCAAAACAAGATTCACTGTTTTTTAAATTTAAAATATCCTGACAATTTGTTTTACAGCACCCTTCATCATCCACATACAAATAGGCTATTTTTAGCTCGTCGTTCAATTGCAATTTAAAAAGTATAGCTAGGTTATCTACTGTTTTGTACATAGATGCATCCCAAGAACTGTACAATAAGTCACTTGCGATTTCATCAATGTCTGCGATCTTAGACTCCGTCTCATACGTTGGAATCTTATCAAACTCTTGAGGTCCGCCGACAAGATTTATCAATTGTTTTTGTACGCGGTAAATTTTCCAATTTTTCGCACTATCGGTTTCTTCAAGAGGAATCTTTAATTGATTCAGAGTTTTTAAAAGCAGATCACGCCTGTCCACAAAATACTGCCGACTAGTGTCATCCATAAGATGCCCTCTTTCATTTAAATCTACTGTAATGCAACTCCATTCCAAGAATGGTGCTGCTATAGCTTCAAGTACTGGTTCTTTGATACGGTCTTGAAGACTCAGATAACAATAGCTGGGATTCACTTCACATGAGGTTACCTCCCCGGTTAATAAGTTGTTGTGACTATGACTATAGGAACCTACAGCAGATGATGCCATTCAAAACCTCATAAAAAATGCAACAGATTGCTTTAAAATACATAAAAAGACGTTTATAGTGAAGACCCTATTGCCTGACTTTGCAATTAATTTCAATTTTAGTTAGCTTCAAGTTATATGCGATTTGAATTATATTTTTATAAATTTGAATTATATTACTAGGAGATTGATTTATGACGAAAATAAATGCATGGGTTACTTCTGGTCCAAAGAGCCAGTTTGTCAAACAAGAGATCGATCTCGGCCCACTGAAAGAAGAGGAAGTTGAGGTCGCGGTTGAACACTGCGGGATTTGCCATTCAGACCTTTCCGTTCTCAATAACGATTGGGGAAATTCTCAATATCCTGCCGTTCTTGGTCATGAAATTGTAGGGCGCGTGGTTGCTGTGGGTTCTGCTGCAAAAGGCGTCAAAGTTGGCCAAAAAGTGGGGATTGGTTGGTCTTCGGGCAGTTGTATGCATTGTCAACAGTGTCTGTCCGGAAATCAAAATTTTTGTCCCGAATCTGTAGCGACCATCATTGGACATCGTGGTGGCTTTGCAAGTCGAGTGCGAGCACATTGGGCTTATGCGATTCCCATTCCTGAAAATCTTCCCTTATCGGAAATTGGACCGCTGCTGTGTGGAGGCGTTACAGTGTTTAATCCTTTAGCTACCTACGCCAAACCAACCGACCGCGTTGCTGTTGTCGGTATTGGAGGATTGGGGCATTTAGCAGTCAAATTTGCCTCGGCATTTGGTTGTGAAGTGACAGCCTTTACTTCGAGCGAAAGTAAATTTCAAGAAGCGCGTGATTTTGGCGCTCAGCATGTGGTTTTAAGCAAAGACTCTGCTGCCATACAAAAGCTTCACGGTACGTTTGATCTTATTCTTATCACCGTAAACGTCCCCTTGGACTGGCCTGCTTATATCGCGGCACTTGCTCCAAAAGGTCGCATTCATTTTGTTGGGGTCGTCACTGAAGATATTCCAGTCCAACTTTTTCCAGTCCTTGTCAATCAGCTCAGTATTTCTAGCTCTCCAATAGGTCCTCCGGTGGTAATATCAGATATGCTAGATTTTGCAGCACGACATCACATTACTCCCAAGACAGAACATTTTCCTATGAGTCAAATTAACAAAGCTTTTGAGCACCTTGCCTCCGGAAAAGCGCGTTACAGAATCGTGTTGGACGCAGATTTTTAATTGCTACCCGGGTGCAGGCCCCTTTTTATTGAAAATTCAGTTCGACCATTTTGTGCTCAGCTGCCGTGCGAAGCAAAACCGTTTCACAGTCATGCGCGGCATTATAGCCACATAAAATCGTACCCGTCAATGCCGCATCGCAATGGATTGCCCCTTTTTTCGTATAAACAGCTTGTCCATTGGATAGCTCGAACGCCGTTAACTGAAATCGGCTTTTGGCGACCTCTTTGGCTAAGAGATAGTACCCTCCCCCATCGACAATCATATGAAAATGAGGTTGGTCATGATGGAATTCAAGGTAAAATCCGCCACCTGTTTCTGTCATAATATATTGATGCACATACTCCCCTCCTACTTGCATCACCCAAATAGGAAAAGGATCCTTGTCCGGAAATCTGACAGCTGTTTTTTCCGGAATTAAATAGGCCCCATAGTACGCAAGAGTCTCTGCAGTCGCTTTCTCAACCGGAACCGAAAGTTTTGAAACATCAAAATAGAGCCCTCCATTGTCCCCCAAAATGTTATTGTCGCTTCCATCCATGAGTTTTTCTGAATCCCATACTGCTGTAAATTCAATCCATTTAGGTTCGACGATATGTTGAGGATGTGTGGCTTCCCACTCTAAGTCGATTGCAAACAATTCCTTTGTCACTTTTATAGTTATGGCGTCATGAATGACAACATCATGAGAAGTTACCGCAGCAGTAAGACCCAACGTCTCCATGCAACCACCCTCGGGACCACGATAGACATTCATCAATCCCGCGATCGTTATGGGATCGTGTTGAGGCAGCGTCATTTGCACGCATGACGGATCTGTTACGAACGCACAAGGGATGGATTGGAATAATGTACTTGAAACTGACATAAAAGCCTCCGTGCTTTCTGATTCACTACACTTGTAGTATTTAAAGTTAAAAAAACTCCCCCTTCCTTGGAGTGGGATGTTGTTGAATTCCATTAAACTACAAGCGTAGTATTTAAGTCAAGTAACAATCGTTTTTTTACGTTAAGGCGCAGAGAAAAGTGACAATCGAAAAGCTGATCACTAGGATAAAACTGATCCATTCAAATCGTTTTGTTGTGGTGTCATTCGAAGATAGCATTGCTTCTAATCGTCGCAAAGAGTCGTGTTTCTTTTCGGTAAGATAACAGAGCTGTTGATCGGCTTTTTCTTTAGCCTTTGTACAAACTTTCACAAGTGCAGATGCTAACGATGTATGGGGCAGGCCGTAGCGTGAAACGCTTTGATCGCAGGCGACTTCTTGATCGAACTCTAGACGTTTTCTCCAGGAGTATGTCGGCACCCACCAAAATAGTGTCGCAATCAACTGCAACAGCAGTCGTACTTGAGAATCTTTCCATCGAATATGCTCTACCTCATGCGCGAGCACTGCTTCAAACTCCTGTTGTGAAAAAGTTTCTTCGATGACGCACGGAATAAAAATTAATTTAGAGTGCGCTGCGAGTGGAGAATCAATGATCGGGCTGACATAAACTTTGATCCCCTCTTTCATCATGGCGTTAGATAAAAGATCATTTTCTATAGGGCGGCAGCAAAGCCGGCTCCGTTTTTCCAACTCAGTCAGCAATTGTGATGTCAGATAGAGTTGATGGGCTTTCTTGATTAACAGAATGATAGTGATCGTTGCTAATCCTATTGCTCCGATAGCATATAATCCGGCATGGGGTATTCCCTCCCCTAAATAACGGAGCAGGGAGATTTCGTTGGCATCCAAATAGTTCTTTGTGTCGGGAAACCAGACGGCAAGAATCAGCTTCTGGATACAACTTGAACAGTTGAGTGGATTGAAAAGATAACTAAAGCTAAAGCTGCTTGACAGGAGATCAGTAAGAAGACTTATAAACGGAAGGGAACGTAAAATCGATCTCGTGCGGCCATTCAACCGATTTTTTAGAAAAGCCAGTGTGATTTCCACGGCAATTGCGACGGTGGAAAATGCTATGATTGCGCTGATCAGGAGAGAGATCAGAAAAAATGGGTTAGAACTCATTTTTTAGACTCTCGCAGCTGATGCAAAATTTTTTCCATTTTTTCAAGATCTTCATCTGTTAGATCATCTGCGGACTCGATGAGGTGTGTCACGAGTGCGGACGTTTTAACACCGGAAAATTTTTGCTTGATTTTATCCAGGAATGAGAACGACGAGGAAGAGGAGGTCAGCCAATATTCGTATTGAAGCCCGATTTTTTCCCTGTTTAACTGTTTTTTTTCAGCAAGACGGCTCATGACGGTCATGACGGTGTTATAGTTGTCTTGACCGCCCAGGGCTTGATGCACCTCTTTAACAGTCATTCTGGGTTTAGACGTAAGGATATAGAGGATTTCTGTCTCTAGTTCTCCAAAAGCTCTTTTTGACATGAAAGTATGCTCCTTAAAGTTAAGGGCTCATCATACTACAGATGTAGTGTTTTGTCAAGGGGGTTTAATGAGATGAATCCTCACTAATTGCGAAATAATTTGAAATAAATATAAAATTAAGTATAATAAAAAATGAATATGATCAAACTAAAACAATAATAGGTTTTTAAAATGAGCGCAAATTCAATTACAGTTGTTAAACATGACCCGCAATTGTACATCAATTATGCCACTCGCTTTAAGGTAACTCCTGGTTCCGAGAGGGTAAGCGCTGAAGTGATTGGAACTTTACAGCATCCTGAGACTCGGGCTGAAATTCCGGTTAAAACGAGCGGATCATTCTCGGCGAAACGTGAACATTTGAGTGCTCAGCACCCGAAAGTAATAGAAATGATTGCGACTATTTTTAAAAATCACATTACAAACGACCCTAATATTAGAGATCCTCGTTTTTATCCAATCCCCGATAAAAAAGGCGAGGCACCTACTGGGCTGCACGAGAGCTTTACTAAGGAAGGCATCACTCAGCCGCAAATTGCACGAGTAGGATTGGGAGTGGGAAAACCTATTATGGAGTATAGCTTTTCGTACAATTTTTCAACGGAAGCGACCGATGCCATGAAATGGCGTATAGATTTCAATGGTAGAGTGAAGAACTTGACAACCGGAGCGGACTTTCCTGCTTCGTTTACAGCGCATGTTTCTAAGAAAGATTGTCCGACAGAGTCAGATGAGGCGGCAAAAGCGTATGGTTTGCGAATTTTGAATCCAATTTCTCCTGCTGACAAGCGGTTTTCTGTGTTACCACAGCCTGAAACAGCTCCCCCTGCTGACAAACGAGTTCCAATATTGCCAGAGCTTGAAACTGCTTCTCCTAATGACGAGCGGGCTCCAGTATTGCCAGACCTTGAAACTGCTTCTCCTAATGACGAGCAGGCTCCAGTATTGCCAGAGCTTGAAACTGCTTCTCCTAATGACGAGCGGGCTCCAATATTGCCAGAGCTTGAAACTGCTCCCCCTAATGACGAGCAGGCTCCAGTATTACCACAGCCTGAAACAGCTTCTTCTACTGACAAGCAGGTTCCAGTATTGCCACAGTTTGAAACTAATGAACCTGTTTGATCAAGTGAGTCCCGCCTCTTTTTAAAGGCGTTTCGCAATAAAATTCAACCAGCTCTTGTCTGGGCTGGGAGCGACAGTGCTACGCGTGTCGGGGCTTTTCCAAATCTCTAATGGAACAAACAATCCATTGAGATAAGGTTCGATAGTTGCCTCATCCATATCAAAGAAGACTCTGTCTTCGGCTTGCCTTACTGAAGTTCCATACTTAAATGAGGCGTACAAAACACCTGAAGGAAGAAGAGCTTTATGAAAACCTTCCAGCACTCCCCTTAATTCCTCATAAGGAACGTGCAGTAGTGATGCATTAGCCCAAACTGCATCAAATTCATTGGAAAACTGCATCTCCTGAAAAAGCATATGCAAAGCGTCTTTTCCAATAAGATTTGAGGTCATTTTTACCATCTCTAGAGAGCCGTCAAAAGGCACTACGTCATAACCTTTGCTTAGGAAAAATCGAGAATCTCGACCAACCCCACACCCAGCATCTAAAATTCGTCCCCCTTTAGGAACATGTTCTAGAAATTTCTGATAAAGTTCTTGAACATCGGCATTAATAGTCCTAGAAAAAAAATCTTTTGAGTTTTTGTTGTAATAGCTAATTGAGTCCATTTGTTTCTCCTGAATGTGCACAGAAATTTATCATAAATTTCGTGATGTATCAAATAAGAAACGCGATCGGTGCTGCTGAGCCCTTTGGGCGGCCCCTTATGTAGCCTACGGGTGACGAGTTTGCGAGGAACCGTAGGTATTGAACAACAATAAATTAGAGCCCGCAGGGCGACCGATCCGATTTCAGTCGCCCTGCGGGCTCTACATCATTTGATTTATCTCCTACGGTTCCTCGCGAGCTCGTCACCGTAGGCTACATAAGGGGTCGCCCAAAGGGCTCAGCGAAGGATTTTATCTAAAGAAAGTCCGGGAAATAATATTACCAATTTACAGATCAATTCTAGAGTAGGATTACACTTTTTTTCCAGTCTCTGATAACTATAAATCGCTTTCATTCCTAATTGATCAGCAGCTTCTCTTTGCGTTAATCCCCGCTTTATTCTTTGATATCGAATAGAAAAGGCAAGAGCAATGGAGGGATCAACAGGAACTTCAACAATGTTACGCTCCTCTTTGATAGATACTTTGGGCATGGGAACTAAATATTCATAATCGTCAACTTCTTCTAAATAGAGATTGAGAGCTTCTTGCATATTTAAATCTAGCTCTTCTTTTGTTTCAGCTTGGGTAACGCATCCTTGAAGCTCCATACATTCAGCCCAAAAGCCTTCTTTCTCTTTGTGAACTTTAAAGTGGTATCGCATTATTTATCTCCCTCAAGTTGTTTCCTCAAAGTCCCTCTTCAGCTTCTTATGTCCATGACATGATCGTTTATTATAGGATATACCAAATATATTTGGTATATCTTTCTTTTTCAGACTTCGATCAATGCTATCCAACAAATTTTTCAGCAACTTGCCTTGTGTGTAAATTCGCTGATGTGGGGTTAGATCTGGGTAAGCCAAACCTAATTTCCCCTTGTAGCAAAACGTTGTCTAGAATATTATTATTCCAAAATTATTAAATGGTGACCCCTATGGCAACTTTCAATATTCACTGCAAAGATCCTTGGTTTTCTTTGATTCGTCAGGAGATCAAACCCGTTGAAGGTCGTAAAGCTACACACACATATAAAAAAATTAAACAGGGCGATCACATCAATTTTACGAATGGTAATGAGTCGTTTCTTGCCCTTGTCACAGAGATCCGCAGCTATGCTACTCTCGAAGACTATTTAACAGATGTATCTTTAGAAAAAGCTCTTCCCGGCATACACTCCCTAGAGGAAGGTCGAAACATCTACCTTCAATGGAGCACTGAAGAGCAAATCAACCAGTACGGGTTTCTGGGCATATTCATAAAGCCAATTAAAACGTTGAATTAATCACGGATTTTGGTAAAATCGTCTTTAATCAAAATTAAATGGCAATTACAATGAATAATATAACAAATACTATCCCCTTAACCGTATCGTCTCCAAAATCTTCAGAAGCATGGGACGCAATAAAAAAAACCAATGAACCTGTCATACGTTTTAAATACCATGGTGCAGCAATTAGAGAAACGTTCAAAGAATTGCACAATGCATCTGCCTCAAAAGAGACAGCCTTAAACCTATTTGCAGCCGGTGTCGTCGTCGCCATTCCTAGCATTCTTTTGAGTCACCTTCCTTTGGCGATGTTGGGAGTAGCTTTAGTAGTTATATCGGTTGTAAAATTGATATTTGCTCAAAACCCCATCACTACATGCCGTCAAAATAAGCATGGAGTCATCCAAAATGCAGCACAAGATTTCTTTGCAACTCTTGACGCTAGACTTCAACTCTTGCAAAACAAGATCGCAGCTAACGAGCCAATAGATTTTAAGCAAGAAATTGAAAAACTGCGATTTCTCCACTATACGAAAAAAATGTTTGAATGCCTCAATCATATGCACGATGAGATCGCTAAAGAAACTACACAAGATCCCAAAGGGTATCGATCAAGTGCTTTTAATCGCAGTCTTCTCTCTGCTATACGCGTGATAGTACAAAAGATTCAAAACATCGAAACCTGTCTTGAAACGGTAAAAAATCCTTCTAAAGAAGATCTTGAAAATTTTCATGAAGTGACAAATAGAGAGCTCAATGATCTCATCGAAGAATACAAAAAACGAAAAGTCCCTTCTGAGAGAATTTCTGCACTATTTTCGTATTTAACTTACGAGTAGAAGTAATCGATTTCTTCGTTCTTTTTGGGGCCTATCACTCTCCAGTTTAAGCGGAGATGAGTGACATCCAAATGAATTTGACCAAAGTACGTGTCCCCCTCACAGAGATGAGAATCGACGGACGATAGTGCTTGTGCGTTAACAGGCGCTAAATGAAAAAGAAAGACGGGATGATCAGCTCCTCGACGCAGATGCTCCAGGGATATCACTCCTGCATGACGATCGAGAGTCCAACGAAAGACATTCGAAAAGCTCACTTGCTCTCCCTGTTTATTCAACCATGTTCCTTTCTCGTTATATATCAGCACATTATCGTTCTCTCTATTCACGATCACCTCCCCTTTGCCTTTTCCTGCCCAACCAAGCTCCTTTTTAGACTTGGACTTTGCATGGAATGAAAGTTGTTTCACTTGGAGGAGTCTTTCCCAAAACGCTAGTAGAATGTGGCGTGGATTTTCTTGATGTTGAGCGGTCTTAAACGACAAATCTAATTTTGCAACATAGTAATCCTTTTTGTCATGGGCCGGGAGCAGGGTGTAGGCTTTTTTGAGCAATTGCTCGAGTTCCTCAAGCACCGGATAAGAGGGATTAAACTGATAGAGCCTCGTTTTCCCCTCAGAATAGCTTGTGATAAGCCCTCCCTTTTCTAAGCGATTTAGCGCTTTTTGAATGGGTGTGAGAGGAATTCCAAACGATCGGTGGAGTTGAGTTCCATAACATTTCCCATTTACAAACAAGAAAATGAGAATTCTTTGTACATTTTTGTTTCCAAAAAGAGCATCGAGCATAAAAAAATCAAACCCCATTTCAAATCGTTTAAACTACTTTGTAGTTTTCAAACAACCCGTCAACACGCTTGACGGGACAGAATCAACGCCCGACTTTAACCTACATTTTAGTTTTATTCAACCCTTTTCGAGTTTACACCGAGCCATCAACATCGACTTTTTGCTTAAAAACGTTTAGATCCGGTGCTAGACTCTTTGTTTTGAACGAAAATCGGGGATAAACGAATAAATTTGGAGCGCGCGCGACAAGTCGCGCGAAATGAAAGCTGCGACGAGTCGCAGCACTCCAAAATTCTTTACTTGGGAGAGTTTTATTAAATGGAATCGATAAGACAGGACTGGAACTTAGATGAGTTAAAGCGGTTGTATGAGTTACCGCTGCTGGAATTAATCACAACATCCAACAAAATTCACACTCAATTTCATCCACCCGGAGAGGTGCAAGTTTGCAACCTCATTTCCATTAAAACCGGAGGGTGTCCCGAAGACTGCAAATATTGCGCTCAATCATCACGTTATCAAACGTCTGTTTCGGCTCAACCGATGATGCAATATCAGGACGTCCTCAATGAAGCCAAAAAAGCTATTGAACGAGGGGCGACTCGCGTCTGTTTAGGGGCTGCCTGGCGTGGAGTCAGGGATGGTAAACAATTTGAAGACGTGCTTCAAATGGTTAAAGGGATTACAGAATTGGGTGTGGAGGTATGCTGTACTTTAGGGATGCTCAAAGAGCATCAAGCTGAACAGCTAAAAAAAGCTGGGTTATATGCTTATAACCACAATCTAGACTCGTCCGAGAAGTTTTACAAAACGATCATCACCACAAGAACTTACCAAGAGCGATTGGACACATTGGACATTGCTGAAAAGGCAAATTTAAATGTCTGTTGTGGGGGGATTTTAGGAATGGGAGAAAACCCTATAGATAGATTAGAACTCCTTTTAACTTTATGCAGACGCAACCCTCATCCTGAATCGGTCCCTATCAATCGATTAAGTCAAATTCCCGGCACCCCTCTTGAGGACCAACCCAAAATATCTATTTGGGAAATGATCCGAGCGATTGCTGTGGCGCGTATCGTTCTCCCCAAATCAATGATTCGACTATCAGCAGGACGCATTGAGATGTCTTATGAGCAGCAAGCATTATGTTTTCTGGCCGGAGCCAATTCAATTTTTGCCGGAGAAAAGCTTTTGACCGTTGCAAACACTCCTGTGGACAGGGACGAAGAGATGTTTCAACTTCTAGGTCTAAAAAAACGACCCGCATTCGCCGGGAGCTAATATGACGATAAACCTAGAAAACCGACTGCAGCAGCGCGCAAAACAGGGAAATTTACGAACATTAAGAAGCACTTCATCTACCATCGATTTCTCTTCTAACGACTATCTGGGGCTTGCTCGTTCTCCTCAATTATCTTTAGCTACCTTTCAAGAGTGGAAAATGCATTTAGGTCGCCTCAATGGATTAGGGTCGACAGGTTCACGTTTGTTAACAGGTAATTCGTGCTATGCTGAAGATTTAGAACACAAAATTGCAAGCTTTCACGGCTACGAAGCGGGTCTGTTATTCAATTGTGGGTACATGGCTAATCTTGGTCTGCTGTCTACCATTACAAATCAAACAAGTATCATTTTCTATGATGCTGCAGTGCACGCTTCGACATACGACGGAATCCGTTTAAGTCGGTCACAAGCCTTTCCGTTTCGACATAACGATCTCGAACACCTTGAAAATCGCCTAAAAAACTGTTCGTCTTCCGGAGATCGTTTTATCTGCATCGAATCGATCTATTCGACTGATGGTTCCATGTCTCCGCTAACAGAAATCAGCCAACTTGCCAGAAGATATGAAGCACATCTCATCGTGGATGAAGCTCACGCTGTGGGAGTTTGTGGGCCGAAAGGAAAAGGACTTGTTGCAGAACACAATCTTACATCTCAAGTTTTTGCTCAAGTCACTACTTTTGGCAAGGCGTTAGGAACCCACGGAGCCGTTATTTTAGGCAAACACGTTTTAAAGCAAGCGTTAATCAATTTTGCAACACCTTTTATTTATACAACTGCTATGCCCTTTCAAGTTCTTGCAGCCATTAAGTGTAGCTATGATTTGTCCCCTGAAATGGATTACGAACGAGATCAGCTTCGGAAGCTAGTGCAAGCATTTCGCACGTTTTATCCATGTTGTTCTAGGAGCCATATCCAACCTGTACGAATCAATGGAAATAATGCTGTGAAAGCAATGGCGAACGCTCTTTTTGACAAGGGTTTTGACGTACGACCTCTCACAAGCCCCACAGTTCAACGGGGGTGTGAAGCACTTCGGATCTGTTTACATGCTTTTAACACAGAAAGCGATCTGAAGCAACTTATCAATCTTCTTCAACGGTATTCTGACGATGCATAAAATTATGGTAGCAGGTATTGGCACTGAAGTAGGCAAAACAATTGTTAGCGCCATTTTCACCACTCTTTTGAAAGGAGAATATTGGAAACCCATTCAATGCGGCAATGAGGATGATTCGGATACCGCAACGATGAAGAAATTGCTTGAGACAACATGCTGCAAGATCCATCCCCCTACATATTCACTTAAAGCTCCATTGTCACCTCACCATGCAGCACGTTTGGAAAACATTTCGCTAAAGTTAGACTCTATTATCCCCCCCAAAACAGCGTGTCCTCTGATTATTGAAGGTGTCGGCGGAGTTCTTGTCCCCTTAACTTCCCAAGTTTCCACTCTAGACATCTTCAAACAGTGGGATTGCCAATGGGTCGTTGTCTCAAAACACTATCTTGGCAGCATTAATCACACCCTTCTTACGATTGAAGTTTTAAAAACGCTTCGTATTCCCATTCTTGGCATTATTTTTAACGGTGAACCCAACCCTGACAGTGAATCCGCCATCTTGGAAATAGCGCAAATTCCCGTTTTAGGAAGACTTTTTCCTGAAAACAACATTAACCCACAAACCATTCAAAGGTATGCAGAACAATGGCAACCACAATTCATTCAACTTCTTCCTTAGTAGAAACGGATCGCAATTGCGTTTGGCATCCTTTCACGCAGATGCAAACAGCACGCCCATCCATTCCCATCGTTAAAGCTAAAGGAGCCTATCTTTATGCTGAAGATGGCAGCAAGTTTTTAGATGGCATCTCGTCTTGGTGGGTGAACCTTCATGGGCATGCTCACCCGTATATTGTGCAAAGAATCAAAGCTCAAGCTGAAGTATTGGAGCATGTGATTTTTGCTGATTTTACACATGCTCCGGCCGTGGAATTAGCCTCTAGGATCATTTCCATTCTCCCCGGAGCCATGTCAAAAGTTTTCTATTCGGATAATGGATCAACCGCCGTTGAGGTTGCTCTTAAGATAGCGTTGCAATATTGGCATAATCGCAATATCCCTAGAACCAAGGTCGTCTGTTTTAAGAGCAGTTACCATGGAGATACATTTGGTGCCATGTCTGCTGCAGGGAGAAATGAATTCAATAAACCCTTTTGGAAACATCTCTTTGATATTGAATCTATAGACCCACCTCTCGAGGGTTTGGAAGACCGCTCTTTATCGCAACTTCAATCTATTTTAGAGCGTGGTGACGTTGCATGTTTTATCTTCGAGCCCCTTGTGCTTGGTTCCGGAGGGATGATCATGTACCCACCGCAAGGATTGAATCAACTCATTCAATGTTGTAAGCAACACAGCGTTTTAACCATAGCCGACGAGGTTATGACAGGCTTTGGGCGAACAGGCACTCTTTTTGCCAGCGAGCAAGTGCATGAAAAGCCCGACCTGATTTGTTTATCAAAAGGGCTGACAGGGGGCTTTTTACCGTTAGGGATTACCGCTTGCACAAATGAAATTTATAACGCCTTTTTAGGAGAGCACCTGCAACAAGCTTTTTTACATGGGCATAGCTACACAGCAAATCCAATTGCTTGCAGTAGCGCACTAGCCAGCCTTGATCTACTTTTAGATGACGCCTGTCACGCACAGAGAAACATGATTGCGGAGAGTCATCTTGAATTTTGTCGACGTTGGCGAGGACACCCAAAGCTCAAACGATGTATGAGCCTTGGAACCATTTTGGCATTGGAGTATCAGGTAGAGCAAAGCTCGTATTTTCAACCGTTACGTGATCGTCTCTACCACTTTTTTTTAAGCAAAGGGATTTTGCTTCGTCCCCTCGGCAATGTTCTTTATGTCCTCCCCCCTTATTGCATACAAGCGGACGAACTCAACTTTATTTACGAACAAATTATTTGTACTCTTGAAGGAGACTTATGACATCATTTGCTGAACAAATTGAGCGGATTTTAACTACTATTGTTGCGTGCAATGAATTGCATGCAAAATGGCTTAACACTCTGTCGTTCCTTGAAAACTGTGGAGCTAGGAAAATTGCCGCTTGCGAGCACCCCACGCTTGTAAAAGAAGAAATGCTTAAACATGCGGCGGAGGAATTTAGACATGCTCATTATTTAAAGCGTCAGATTGAAAGGGTTTCCCCTAGCTCAATGGACACGTATTGTCTTTCGCTGATGTTTGGAGGAGCTGCAACATTGCATTATTTGGCAGCGCTAGACGTCAGGGCATCACGCTATCTTAAA
This sequence comes from uncultured Chlamydiaceae bacterium, assembly GCA_945957185.1. Lineage (GTDB taxonomy): Bacteria > Chlamydiota > Chlamydiia > Chlamydiales > Parachlamydiaceae > CAMFKA01. The sequence continues at coordinate 13,579 of CAMFKA010000009.1, forward strand.
AGGTTAGGGCTTCCTAATCATTCCATTAAAGAAGCCGCTTATTTACTTGTTACCTATGCAATTGAGCTTCGTGCTGAAGAGCTATATCCTATCTATGATCGAGTTCTTCGCAAGGCAGGCTCTCGTGTTGCGGTTAAATCAATTTTATTAGAGGAAAAGGAACACCTTGAAGAAATGAAAGAGGGGTTAAGGCTGCTTCCTTCAGGGTTTACACACGCAGCGCATATCTGCGCAATAGAAAGCAGTTTATGTAAGCGATGGCTCAACGCCGTGGAGGCTGAATGCCTCACATATGTGTAAATTCACAGAGATACCAGGGCGAGACGCCCTGGCTACCCCGCATCTAGAGCACACTTCAAGGTAGCCGGGGCGTCTCGCCCTGGTATCTCTGTGAATTTACACATTCGCGGCGAGCATTCGGTTTTCTTCTGGACAATAACTCGCTATTGTTATATAATGTTGGAAACGCAGGAAATTATGTATCTGTTCATTAACAAAAAGCATCACGCTCTAATCCACTTGTCCATTCTCATGGACAACATGTCTTCTTCTATGTGCGTCTAGCACATCATATTCCCCCCATTTTTATATTTTTTTGTCTCTAATTAACCTTAATTTTAAAAAAGGATTTTACTTATGTTACGGGAATCATGGCGTAATCGCGCAGGTTTTGCCTTAGCGGCAATGGGATCAGCTGTTGGATTAGCTAGTATCGTACGCTTTCCTTATCTCGTGGCAGACCACGGGGGCGCAGCTTTTATCGTCGCTTATCTTATCAGTCTTTTTGTGATTGGCATTCCGATTTTAATTTCCGAGATCACACTCGGACGTTCAACACAAAAAAACTGCTATGAATCAATTGCAGACAAAGGACAAAGTCCATTTTGGAAGGGAGCAGGTGCTTGGGTTTTGTTAACAGCATTGCTGGTCAGCGCTTTCTATAGCGCTTTATCGGGATGGATTTGTGGCTATTTAGTCGAAGCTGTCTTTAATCAATTGCAGCCGCTGCACACGACTGAATTGGCGACAGCGCACTTTAATGGGCTTCTCAAAACCCCTCTTTGGGGATTGAGCTATCACTTTATTTTTCTAGGAGTGAGTGTTGTCTTAGTTTATGCAGGGCTACGCGAAGGGATTGAAAGAGGATGCAAAATTCTGATGCCCATTCTATTTTTAATGCTCCTCATTTTAGTCGCAAAAGGTCTAAGCTTGGACAACTCTTTCAGTGCATTACACTATCTGTTTAAGCCTGATTGGAACCTCATCACACCAAGTGTGATTTTAATGGCGTTAGGACAAGCCTTCTTTACTCTGAGTTTAGGGCAAGGAACGATGATCACATACGGAAGCTATCTGCCTAAAAACAGCCCCTTTGTAGGAAGTTGTATCGCCATCGCATTAGCTGTAGTTGTTGTCTCCATTTTATCGGCCATCGCGATATTTACGATTATTTTTTCCGCAAACATCACTCCAGAAGGCGGATTGGGATTAATGTTTCAAACGCTACCGGTCGTGTTTAGCAACATGGTTGGAGGGCATGTTTTAGCTGTTAGCTTCTTTTTGCTCGTTAGCTTAGCAGCGCTCACATCGGAGATTTCTGTCCTTGAACCTAGCATAGCATACTTGGTGGACAGGTATGGTTGGACCCGCAAAAATGCTGCTTTAGCAGCGGGGTCGATGGCATTTGTGGTGGGAATTCCCTGTGCGTTATCTACCAGCTTGCTTTCAGATTGGACCCTTTGGGGAAAGAACATACTAGAACTCTTTGATTTGTTTGCCACAACCCTGCTCGTGCCAATTGGAGGGCTTTTAGGAGTTGTGTTGGTCGCTTGGCGTTGGGGGTTTACACCGGCGTTTAGAGAGCTAACAAACGGCAATGCAGATAAGTATCCCTTAGGTTACGTGTATCTAAAAGTGTGTCTTAAATACTTGGCGCCGGCTTTGATTCTGATTATTTTCATCAGCAATTTGTGAAAGGGGCAAGCCCCTTTCACTTCATTTAGAAGGAGTAGGTAACGCCGCAGCCTATTTTAGTGCCGCTCATGTCCACGTTGTGGCGATAGGTAAAATGCTCAGGATAGACCTTGCTAAAGCGAAACTGTTGATACATATACTCCCCAAAAAGCCTTACAAAGATCTTATTACTGACGTGGTATTGAACACCTAAAGTAACAACACCTCCAAAAGTATTTGCAGAAAAGTGTTGATGCACAGATTGAGAATAATCGCGATTTTTATAAAGGCTCCACAAACCGCCTAAACCCACAAACCCGTCGAGTCGATCCGTAAATGGGAAGAAACGCTTGATTCCTAACGTAAAAGGGATGACTTCAATTGTTGTCGACTGACCACATTGCAGCGACCCCCCTTTTCCAGAAATGTACCCTACACCTCCCCAAATTTCCCAGTTGGGTAAAAATGTATAGCTGCCTTCTACTTCGACAAACGGCATGACATCGTTAAAAATGCCCCTCAGTTTGTTCGAAAAGGGAACAAAAACACCCTCTTTTCCTGTCACAGCAAATGGATCTGCATATGCCGAGAGACTGACAAAAAGTGCAAGGCCGAGAATGATAGATGATTTCATTATTTGCTCACGTTTAATGGGGATTAATCACTACAACTAATGGACTTGATGTAAACCCGGAAACACTTACTGCTACGATATAGTAAGTATAAACTACATTTTTCTTCCTATTGGGATCTGTAAAAACCAATGGGCCGCTTCCCGGAACCGTTCCAATTAAATTCGATAGCGAATCGCGATAAATTTCATAGTACGCAATCGCTTCTCCCACTACCGGAGCATCCCAGGTAAGCACATTCACGTAATTTGTTTGCGATGGAAACCGGCATTTTTTCTGTTCGCCATCAACATTAGACGGTTGCGCCTGTTGAACCTCTACCAAGCTATTAAGAAGCGCTGTAGGACCCCCATAATTGCTCATAAATCCACTAGAAAAGACTTTCGTTGTGGAGGTCCCCGCGGAATTTGTGACAGTCAGAGTCACGTTGTAGTTCCCTGGAGTCGTATACACATGCTGGATAATTGGAGAAGCAGTAGTCACTACCGTGCTGTCACCAAAATCCCACTCATACGAAACGACAGTACCGATAGGAGAAATGGACGTCGAAGCATCAAAGGTTGCCGCTCCCCCCGCTATCAAATTACTCGCCATAAAGGAAGCGACAGGTGCCGGATCCGGAGAGATCACCAAGTCCCCAAAAGAGCTGGAAACTCCACCAAAAGGGGTTCCTATAGTATTTGTTTGGGTGTCAATGGGGATAACAAAATTATTTGTTTCGCTAATGACATAAACAGTTTTGCTATCAGGTGTCGCTGCTGCCCAAAAAGGATTCGAACTGGAATTTGAGACAGGTAGCCCTCGAACAGGCGGGGTGTTCGCTACTAGTAATGGCAAACCCAAAGTCGTCGTCAAAGTTTCAGTAGCAACATCGATCACCGAAACTGTGTTTCCGGTGATATTCACAACGTAAAGCGTTGTTCCGTTAGGAAGTAGAGACGAACCGTAAGGCCCCGATCCCGAAGGTAAAGCGATGGAATTGGTGATTGTTTGAGAAGCTACATCCATTACCAATACTGTATCGGTGAAAAAGACAGGGATGAATGCATTTGATCCATCGGGGTTAATGGAGACCTTACCAGGGAATGGTCCGGCAAGAATCCCTGTCCCTACAGTATTTGTAGCTGTATCTATAGGAACTACCTCTCCGGAAGTAAATCCGCTCACAAATAAAGTGGCGCCATCGGGAGTGATCGATAAAGGCCCGATATTTGGTTGAACAAAAATGTCGGTGACCACCGTATTCGTAGCAGTGTCTATAACAGTTACATAGCCGGAAAGGTTGTTCGAAATATACACTCTAGTTCCCAATGGATTCACAACAATATCGAATGCACCATCCCCTACCGCTGTAGGGACTGTTGTAATCACTGTATTCGTCGCGGCGTCAATGACTGAAAAGCCGGGAAGACTCTGGTTGGCAGTATAGATGTATGCACCATCGGGAGTAATGACGGAAGCTAGTGAAGTGTCTGCCATTGGAATCAGCACATCAAATGTATTGGTCGCTGTGCTAAAAAGGGCAATTTGATCATCATCCGTTCCGGAAATGATTCCCTGCCATCCAATTGCAGTGTAAGTGTATAAATCAGAAGGCGATGTTGCGGATTGACTCCCCGCTGTTACGGTGACATCAACAGCTCCCGGAGTCCCGGCCGGGACTGTCGCCGTGATTGTTGTGTCATTAATGACCGTGAATCCGCTTGCAGGGCGAAAACCGAAGTCCACGTCACTAGCTCCGGAGAAACCGAAACCGCTGATCGTTACAAGGCTACCTCCGGCTACTGCACCATTCGTTGGTGATACAGAAGTGACGACTGGAACTGCAAATAAATTTGGACAACCAAAAAACAAACAGACCAACAAAAACGATAAATAGAGAGTCCTGTATCTTTTTGCTGACATATTTGAAGACCTCCGCATGGAAAATTGCAATATGTCTCACAAATCTGTTGTTTACAATATTTTTTTGACAGAAAATGCCTTCTTTTTGAATATGGGTTTTTTATTAATCAACAATTCGTGAGGATTAACGTGAATAAATTGTCAAAAATTTGTGTAGCATTCGTATTGAGTGTTGTATGCAGCAGCTTACAAGCTTCTGACTGCTGTGAATACTCAGGACCGGCGTTACGTTCAGATACCGGACTTTCAGGATTTTACATTGGAGCAACAGGCGTTTGGGCAGTACCAAACGAGACAGGATTAGGAACTTTTACCGACAGCTGGCAATATGCTAACACCGATGGAAGCACTACAGCTTTAAGCAAGCCTTCAAAAGCACATTACAAAGGTGCAGGCGGACTCAAACTTGGATACGACTTTCCTTGCTCAGGTAACAATGTGGAAGTTGAATATTTCCGCTTGTACAACTCCAAGCACAATGTCAACGATACTTCTGACAATCCAGTCAGCTTTGGAAGCGCGTTTTTCAACTTAGGAATTCCGCTTACACCAGGAGAAGCATTTGTCAGCGATGCTCATTTGAAGTACACCCTCAACCAAGTTGATGCTAAGTTCGCTCACCACTTTGTGATCGAAAACGGTAACGTGCATATCACGCCTTTCATCGGTGCTCGTTACATTGACTTAAAACACGACCTCACATTCCTTATAGGTCATGTTCGCAGCAATTATTATGGAGCAGGGCCTTTAGTTGGATTTGATGGAGAATACCGCTTCTGCAACGGCTTCGCTTTTGCCGGCCGTTTTGATGGTGCTGTCGTTATGGGTTCTGTAAAAGCAGACTCTTTCTTAAATCTTGGAGCCGCTTTAAAATACAAATCCCCAAGAACAGACCGCATTGTTTATTCGGTTGATGCACGTCTTGGCGTATCCTATAGCCACACTTTCTGCAACCAATCATGGTTGAAGTTGGAAGGTGGATACAAGGTAGCTAACTACCACGGTCCGTTTGATATCATCCAAGGCTTTACCGATATTCAACGTATTGGAACTTTGGGTACTACAAACTTTGGGTACTCTGGCCCTTACCTAGAATTGACTTACCATATGTAAGATTCACTCTTTGCGACAAAGGCTGGGTCTGTATTAGGCACAAATAAAATTTGTGCCTAATACAGACCCAGCCTTTTTTTATTGACAGGGAGAAAAATCACAATGTGTTAATTTTCGCTGAGCCCCCAGGGCGACTAAAAATCGGATCAGTCGCCCTACGGGCTCTAATTTATTGTTGTCCAATACCTACGGTTCCTCGCAAGCTCGTCACCGTAGGCTACATAAGAATCGCCCTGGGGGCTCAGCGCCAACCTGGGCTGTAATATTACGGCCTTCCAGGCCTTAGCACATTTTTAGATCTGCAAAAACTTTGCATCTTACATCACCGCTAATCGGAAGCTAAGGCCCGGAGGGTCGACATGTTACAGCCCAGGTGAGTGTGGCTACTTCTGGTTGAAAAGTGATTTTGAAGCCTCGCGAA
>CAMFKA010000010.1 GCA_945957185.1 uncultured Chlamydiaceae bacterium
ATAGGCTCCGGTCTCGTGGGCTCGGAGATGTGTATAAGAGACAGCTCCTAACACGATAGGAGGGATACCAAATCCTCCAATCACGCTGGTAAATCCGATTAAAATCAGATAGATTGCTAGTAAAAGAAAACCGATGTTACTTGTAATGTGCATTGCTGCCTCCTTTTTTAATGGTTAAAAATTAGAAGTAGCATGGAAGTAAATTAACAACAAGTCCAATCGAATGGAATAACAGCAGAAAGCTCTTGTTTTTTGTGTCGCAGCAGCATCAATCGGTCTACTCCCACAGCGACACCGCTGCAATCGGGAACACCGGATTGTAAAGCTTCCAGAAAAAATTCATCGATGGGAAGAGGGTCTTTTCCGTGAGCAACTCTCTCTCGATTCGCTTGTTCTAAACGCGCTCTTTGCTCTTTTGCATCTGTCAGCTCGTGATACCCATTTGCTAGTTCGATTCCTTCCACATAGATTTCAAAACGTTCTGCCACAGGGACGCCCCTGTCGATCACGACACGTGCAAGTGCTGCCTGTGAAGAGGGGTAGTGCCCCAAAAGAGTCATACACCCGCGACCGAGATTTGGTTCCACAAGTTCTGCGAGAAGCAAATTGAGAAGGGCGTCTTTACCTTCTTGCTGAATGGTGTCATAGTGAGGGATTTTTTTAGCGAGAATCAGCTCGTAAAGTGCTTCTGCAGAAGTAGTCGTATAGTCGATGCCTGCGTATTTAATCAGAGCATCGCGGTAGGAAATAAACTCAACGGGGAGGTCTCCTAAAAACAATTTCACAAATGCCGCCGTCTCTTCCATCATTTGTTCAAAAGAAAATCCCACGCGGTACCACTCTGCCATGGTAAATTCGGGGTTGTGGCGGCTGCCCACTTCTCCCATACGGTACACGTGACCTAACTGGTAGATGTCGCCTATGCCTTCTGCAAGCAGACGTTTCATGCAGTATTCAGGGGAGGAATGAAGGTATCTGGGAGTGGCATCTTCGATTTTAAACAAGTCGATATGAAGGTCGACGGGGGCTCCGGAAGTCAATGCCGGGCAATCCACTTCAAGGACATTTTTGGAAGAAAAAAAACGCCGCACTTTTTCGAACTGTGCGGCGCGATCGCGAAGAATATCGAGTCGAGACATTAGCTAGAGACTCTAGAAACGTATTCGCCGGTACGGGTATCGATCTTTACCATTTCCCCTTGTTCAACGAAAATAGGCACTTGGATTTTCGCGCCGGTAGAAACGACAGCAGGCTTCAAGACGCGACCGGAAGCGGTGTTGCCGCGGTCACCGGGAGCTGTTTCTACAATTTGCATTTCCATAAAGGTAGGCGGTTCGACGGTAACCGGTTGTCCATTGTAGAAAATAACGCCATAAACGAGGTCTTCGAGCAGCCAATTGATCGTATCGCCGATATTTTCGAGAGGAATATGCACCTGTTCGAAGTTGATTTCATCCATAAAAACGATGCTGTCAGCTTCTTTGTAGAGCATTCTCATTTGAGTTTCGACGACGTCAGCGACATCGAGCTTCTCGCCGGATTTGTAGGTTCTTTCAAGAACTCTTCCTGTGAGAAGGTGTTTGAAGCGAACGCGATTGATTGCTTGTCCCTTACCCGGTTTGACAAATTCGTTTGTAATGATAGTGTAGGGTTGACCTTCGACGATCACTTTCATCCCTGCACGGAATTCGTTTGTGCTAACTTGTGCCATATCGTAACCTATTTGACTAAAATTGAAATCGCATTGTAGCACAAAACCAGTTATTTAAGTAGAAATTTTTAGGAGGATGCCGAGAGGAGCACGATGGGACGATAAAACGATAAAACGATGTAACGATGTAACGATAAAACGATAAAACGATGTAACGATGTAACGATGTAACGATACAACGATACAACGATATTTATGCAGTTCGAGAATGCAAGATAAATTATATAAATTAATTAATAAAATAACTCTTGATATACGTTCTTGATGTATGTATAATCGTTATATCGTTATATCGTTATATCGTTATATCGTTATATCGTTATATCGTTATATCGTTTAGACGGATCCTTAAAATCGGAATAAGGAAACCGCGTTTTTGTAGCACACCTTTTCTTTGACACTAGAAGAGAGTGGCGCCGATTCGATAAACTTGGCGGCGATTTTTGAAGATTCATACGGATAGTCCACGGAGAACATGACGCGATCCTCTCCTAACTCCTCCACAGCGCAAAGCAGCGGACCATTCGAACACATTCCGGATGAGGTCACATAATAATTAGATTTTAGATATTGTGAGGGCAATTTATCCAACTTCTTTACCTGCTTAGAGATAGCCCAACGACTATCCAAGCGCCACAGCATGTAGGGAAGACTTTCTCCCATATGACCCAAAATGATTTTTAAATTAGGAAATCGATCGAAGAGACCGGAAAATAGCAATCTTAGTGCATGAGTGCCCGTTTCTACCCCCCATCCCCAAATCGGGCCCGCAAGCTCTTGGTGGTAATAATAATTTTCAGGCACGTGCAGTGGACTTCCGGGGTGAAGATAAACCGGAACGTTTAGCTCTGCAACTTTTTCCCAAAAAGGGAGATATTGCTCATCATCTAAGTAGTGGCCATCTGTTTGCCCGTTGATCAAACCGCCTACAAATTTCAAATCTTTGATGCAGTGCTCGAGTTCTTTTGCGGCACTTACAGGATCTTGCATGGGTAAAGCAGCAAACCCTCGAAAGCGAGTGGGGTTTTCAGCAATTTTTTGTGCCAAATAAAGGTTCGATTGACGAGCTAATTTGACGGCGGTGTCAATGTCGAATTTTTCTTGAATGCCGGGGCTTGTAAGTGAAAGAATGGAAATTTCAATATCCGCTTCATCCATAGCTTGAAGACGCATCGGACCGACATCCAAAAGATGCTTTAGAAATTTGTCCGCAACATCCGGCTTCATTGCTGCCAGATCGGTACTCTTTGTCTTCTCAACAAATTCGGGAGTGATAAAATGCTCTTCAAGAGCGATCTTTTTCATAACACACTGAATAACCCTTCACGTAAAAAATTGCAAGATTCTCTTGATTTATGGTCCTCATCTGTTCTATACCGAAATCCACATTTCAATGGAGGAATCAACCTAACACATGTGGCCAAAATCGTATAAAGACTATCCTAAAGATACCCCGCTTGTTCAAAATCGCGTCGAGTCGGGAAAGGGAATCATCGGCTGCGAAATGTCGGAACCGAACGGTTGGGGAGAATCTTTTCACACCACCAAAGTAATACCAAAAAATAGTAACAACGGAAATCATCATGAGAGAACTCACACATAAACCTCCTAGCAAACATGAAGAACAAATCGCCCGAGATACTTTAGAGCGTTACTCCGGCTCGAAATGCGAAGATTTTCAACCGTATGTCATCCTGACAAACTTCCCAAAATATGTCACAACTTTTGCTGCAAGACACGCTCTCCCCATTATCGAAGGGTCGATGTTTAAAGTGTGTCACAGCCCAAAAGACAAAATCACCATGCTCGACTTCAAGATTGGCTCGCCTGCTGCTGCTCTTGTCATCGACCTGATCGCTAATCTCCCGATTCGTTCTACGCTTCTACTTGGGATGTGCGGGGGTCTTAGAAAGCACTACAAAGTGGGAGATTACCTCATCCCTGTTGCTGCTATCCGCGGCGAAGGCACTTCCGACTTCTACTTCCCTCCCGAAGTCCCTGCGATGGCGAATTTTCTTGTTCAAAAGGTAGTCACAAACGTTTTAGATAAAGAAGAAGAAGCCACCTACCACATCGGGATCACCCACACGACCAACAAAAGGTTCTGGGAGTTTAACGAACTATTTGCCGATCACTTGAAAATGACTCGCCCTCAAGCTATCGAAATGGAATGCGCAACGCTTTTTACAGCAAGCTACAACTATAAACTTCCCCTCGGAGCTCTGCTTTTGATTTCCGATCTCCCTCTCACTCGCGACGGCATCAAAACAAAAGAGAGTTCCGCATCCGTTTATCAAAACCACGCCAGCAACCACGTGGAGTTAGGTGTAAAGATTATCCGCGCTCTTGATGAAGCGATACAACACGAGAGCAAAGGGATCTACCGCGGATACAGACGCCGTTTCGAGTCGCAAGACAAAGAGATGGCTCACGATCACCACCACCATCACTAAAAAGAGGACGATATGCTACAAAAAAACATCAACAATTCGGGTAGACTTTTACGGTTAGTGATTGCTATCCTACTACTTCTTTTCGCTGTTTGGCAGAAAAGCTGGATCGCAGCGGTTTTTGGTATCTTCACTCTCATCGAAGCGTACTTCAGCTGGTGCGTTTTATACCAACTGATGGGGTGGAACAGCTGCCCAATCGATAAACCAAAGAAATAATCACGCCCATGTCACATACACAATACGGTTCTTGGGAGTCCATTATCTCCGCTGAGTTCGTCAGCGGAGGTGCTAACCTTCCTTGGGAAACGCAGATCGAAAACAATTCCTATTATTGGACGGAGCAACGCCCTTCCGAAGGGGGAAGGACAGTGATCATTCAATGGTCACCCGATCAGGGCCCTCGAGTGGTCACTCCGGAAGGCTTTAGCGTCCGCACCAAAATCTACGTGTATGGAGGATCCGCTTATTGTGTAAGCGGAGATGTCGTTTACTTTGTTAATGAACGCGATCAATGCATCTATGCGTACGACTTGACCCACCAATCGACACGTCAAATCACGACACCGAGATTCAAATTTGCTGAATTGCGTCATTCTCGGGGAAAATTGATCGCCTTAACAGAAGAAGAGGGAGATCATCATTTTTTAGCCTCTATCGATTCTAAAACAGGTGCTGTCGTCTCCATTGCCTCCGGAGCTGATTTTTATTCGACACCCATGCTTAGCCCTAACCAACAAAAGATCGCTTGGATCGAGTGGAACCACCCCTATATGTCGTGGGATCAATCTTCCCTTTGGGTGGGAGACTGGGATGGAAAAAAGATAACAAACAAAATTAAAGTTGCGGGGGAAGAGCGCGAATCCGTTGCACAGCCCGTTTGGAAAGACGATACCACTTTAGGGTTTATTTCGGACCGCACAGGATGGTGGAATCTCTATGAATGGGATGGGAGTGACACCGTTCCTCTGCAAACGAAAGAGGCTGAATTTAGCATCCCTCAATGGCGATTTAATACCACCTGGGGATATGTCAACGGATCACCCGTCTGCGCATACAAGGGAAATGCAGGCTGGAAGCTAGGGGTGATTCAAAAAGGCATTCTCATTGATTTTCCTCTTCCGTTCAGCTCCTACGCACAAGTCAAATGCGACGGTGCAAGAATTGTATTTATCGCCGGTTCACCGCTAAAAACTAATGCGGTGTACCTTTATGCCGATGGACAATTGAATCAACTGAGCGCCTCGCAATGCATCATTGCAGAAGAGTGGGTGAGTCAGGGCTCTCCACTGAAATTCCCAACTACCGGTGGAGCGGATTCCTATGCCTACGGATACTATTACGCTCCAAAAAACCCGCATTACCCTGTTGATGGGCCGCCTCCTTTGATTGTGAAGATCCATGGAGGGCCGACTGGGGCAGCAGAAGTATCCCTGAGACCGGCACTACAATATTGGACATCGCGAGGGTTCGCTATTTTTGATGTCGACTATAGAGGAAGCACAGGGTATGGACGAGCCTATCGAGACGCTTTGAATGGGACATGGGGGCTTGCTGACCGCGATGATATTATTTCCGGCGTCAAATACCTTGTCGAAAAAGGGCTGGCAGATCCGACACGATTATACATATCGGGGAGCAGCGCCGGAGGCTTCACTTTATTGCGTGCATTGACACATGATGATATGTTCTCAAAAGCTGTCTGTTACTATGCTGTAAGCGATTTAGAAGCGTTGGCAAAGGAGACACACAAATTTGAAAAGCATTATCTCGATCGGTTAGTTGCGCCGTATCCCGAGCGACGAGACATCTATGTCGAAAGATCCCCTATTCAATTTATTGACCGCATTAAGTCTGAAGTGTTGATCTTTCAGGGTGTCAATGACCCTGTAGTACCGCCGGAGCAATCGAAATCTCTCCATCAAAAATTGAAGGAGAAAGGGATTCCAACAGAATTGGTGCTTTATGAAGGTGAGGGTCATGGTTTTCGGATTTTGTCGACCCTTTTGGATACCTTGCAAAGGGAGCTAACATTCTTTAACAGTAGCACGATGTAACGATAGAACGATACAACGATACAACGATACAACGATACAACGATACAACGATACAACGATACATTTTCGAAAATTATAATTATATTTACAAGCATTACCGAAAAAAATCGTTAAATCGTTTAACAGTTTAATGGTTGATCCAGTAAAAGTCTTGGCTGCTCAATCGTTGCTTCAACCATTTCGGAGCACCGACACTCGCTCTGCCGATCTTGTAGGCAGAAAATCGAACAAAAGTTTGAATAATCGCGTACGGAATCGCCTTCGGACGCTCGTTCCAAAGCCTCTTTAACATCGTTTTGGTATACTCCACCCCTCGCTTGGAATCTGAAGATGCCCCTTCAAAATGATGAGCGTACCCTTTTCGAGCTAAACCGGTGTCAAACGTTCTCTGAAATTCCTGTTTTAACGTGTAACTATGAGAATGCTTCACAATCGATTCGGCGACATAAGCGATCTTGTGTCCCTTCCTCAGCAACTTAGAGACCGCTACTGTATCTTCTCCTAGCAACACGTGCTCAAAACCACCCACTTCATCCAAAGCGTGATTACAATACGCTGCAAAGGAATTGGAGCAAAAAAATGTGTATGCGCCATATTTAGGAAGATCTTCGATCCCTCGCAATTGACTCTCTTGCGGATAATTAAAATCGCGGTGGAAACGCTCAAAAAAGGCTGCTCCATCATGCGCAATCTGCTTGGCATAGCATGCCTTTGCAGTGCCATTTAAGATGGGCGCAACTAATTGTTCTAAACCATCCTTATTGACCATATACGCATCGGGAGTCACCATGATGACAATATCGGTGCCGAGCGCCCTTCTCGCTTTCTCACGTGTAGCGCCGTGATTAAACTCGGCTCGAGGAATCACTAATGTTTCCACTCCAAATTCTTGTGCGAGTTCCACGGTCCCATCTTGGGACGACGAATTGACTACCATGACTCTGGGGCGGAGTTTCGAAGAGAGTAACGGAGGGAGGCAGTAAGGTAAGTGGTGTTTTGCGTTATGAGTGATGATGGCGATGCCAACAGTTTTAGACATGAACAGACCCTTCTTTATAGTATTGTGCAATGGCATCCCAGGCTTTTGCTTCGTTCCATTCGACATTGACGATATCGCTATTCGTACGAATGAGCGGTTCTGTGCAAAGTTGTTGTTCTAAAAGAACGTATTCGCACGGAAGTTTCCAACGCTTTCTCATTTCGGCCGCAAAACGTTCTGTGAACTCCCCTGTAGTCTCTATATACCCGCTTGGATTAAACTGCGCATAGTTTCCAAGAAAGTGTAATTGCTCCACAAAAAAACGGTACGCTTCAGCTAGAAGGGATACGTGGATGTTATCTCTGACGTAATCGGGAGTTTTAACTTCAGCAACTTCCCCTCTCAACCATGTTTCGGCGAGGTAGGAAGTGTAACGCCCTTCTTCCATTGGACCAAAGGGATTTGGGATCACAAATTTTCCGAGTTGGATTCCTTCTCGTTCGCAATAGTAACGGAAATAGTCACTTGTTAACCCTTTAGAAAGTCCGTAGGGTGACATCGCACGCAATTCTGTTCCCTTTCCTTCTCGCTGCTCGAATACGCTTCCGGTAATAAGTAAGCGGTTGCAACCCGACACTTGCATCTGTCTGATGACATCTAAGCCATTGTTTGTATTTTTGACAAACGCTCCAACAGAATCAAAATCGGGACTGCGGTAGTTGGACACTTCGGCAGCGTGGTGGCAGACGAGATCGTAAGGATTTTGGAGTAGTTCCATAAATAGGTCATCGCCGAAAGAGATTCCAAACTCTTGATGACAAAACGGAACTAGACGATTGACGCGCTCTTTGCGGATCCCTTGATATTCTAATGGGGACTTTTGGAAAACGGCTGTCACCTCGTGACCGGCTTGAGAAAGAACACGGATAAACCAATAGCCTGTAAATGAACTGGCGCCGGTAAAAAGAATTCTCATACAGTTGTCCCCTTAGTTTGTGTAACAGTGTAATTTTCATGCTGTCGGTCTCTATCCGATAGCGTTGTCGGTAAAAACGGCCATTCAATATTAAAGGCGGGGTCGTCCCAGCGGACTCCTCGCTCTAGTGATGAGGAGTAATATTCCGATACCAAATAGATCACTTCCGTGTTGTCTGTCAAAGTAAGAAACCCATGAGCACACCCTTCGGGAACGTACATCATGGTGCGATTTCCCTCTGTAAGCGTAACGGCGTCCCAAAGTAAGTATGTAGGGGAGTCGGGACGTAAATCTACGACGACATCCCAGATTTCGCCGCGGATGCAGCGGACTAATTTCGTTTCTTCTGCGGGAGCAAGTTGATAGTGGAGACCTCGTAAAGTACCTTTTAGGGTGGACGAAGAGTTATTAACCTGAACAAAATGGGTTTCCAAACTGTGAGCCGCGAACTCTTTTTCGCAGAAAAGTCGTCCAAAAAATCCTCTGGCGTCGGATTTTAGTTCCGGGGTAATAGCATAAGCGCCGCTGACTCTAAGTTTTTCAAAGAGCATCTTCACTCCTCATCAGTGATTACAATTTGCTTATGTATAACTGTTTGTGAAAAAAAAATCAACGGTTAGCGGGCATTTACAAAGTTCAATCGGCTGCTTTGCTGCTGAGCCCGGAGGGCGATCCTTATGTAGCCTACGGTGACGAGTTTGCGAGGAACCGTAGGTATTGGACAATAACAAATTAGAGCTCGTAGAGCGACTGATTTGATTTTCAGTCGCCCTACGAGTTCAACAACAGATGACGTTACTTGATGAGTTCGTCAAGCGTTTTGCGGATGTCCTTCAATTCATCTTTATGGTGGCTAAGAACATTTTTGCCCGATTCAATTTGAGAAAACTCTTGAAGACGGGATAAAAAGTGTCTTGCAAATTGAAGCGTGCTTTCAGGATCTGTCAGAAATTGAAATTCTTCACCGTCAACTAAACGGATACGGCTCGAAAGAATAGCCAAAGAAGGGTGTGGGATGATGTCTGAAGTGATCAAACTTACAAATTCCCCTTTTTCAGCAACGTCTCTTGCAACGGAAAGCGGAACAGCATAAGTGAAGAAAAATTTGTCCAAATTTGCTTTAGAGACATTTTTTGTGATGTCGGTCTTCACATTACCTGTTAACAGCGACTCGATCAGATCGTTTGCGCTTTCGACATTTCTTTCCGCTGTCGCAAAAATAGCATTTTGCAGCTGTCTAAAAGTGCTTTTGCTCATCGGCATAGTCAAAATCCTTTTGAAGGACTTGTCTAACTCTTCGACTTTTTTATCGTTCCACATGGTTTTTTCCTTTGCTAAAATGTTAAATTAATGCCGGCTCCTCTTGCCTTCTAGGAGGATGTTTTAGAGGGGTGTTAATGTCTAACGGTATTTGTATGATGAAATCGGTGTATTCCCCCTCTTTGGATTCGCACCTGATAATTCCCCCGTGTCCTTCGACAATAATGTCTTGGCTGATAGAAAGCCCTAACCCCGTTCCATATCCTACAGGCTTTGTTGTAAAAAATGGCATAAAAATCTTCTCTCTTGCGTAATCCGAAATTCCGGTTCCATTGTCGTGAATGATGATCTCTATGCGGTCATCCAAATGCTTGGTAGTGATAATCATTTCAGGGTTAAAGGTTTCCCCTCCCATCTTCTTTTTCTCTAACAGCGCATAGTATGAGTTGTTCAGTAAATTTAATAGTACTCTACTGAAATCTTCGGCAACGAGGTCGATTTTCTCAATTCTTGGGTCGAATCTCTTTTCAAACTTTGCAACAAAGTTAGGGTTCTGAGACCTCATTCCATGGTAGGAAAGGGTGATATATTCTTCAATTAAACTGTGTAAATCTGTCGTTGTACGTACTCCGGGCTTCCCTCTCGATTGTTCCAATATTCTAGCAATCGTATTTTGCGCGCGCTTGCCTTGGTCAAAAATCGATTTCACATTCAAATGGAGCGTGTTCATCGTGTCGATGAGTTCGACATACTCTTGGTTGGGAAGGCTGTTGTGGTGCTTCTCGAACTCCCCTTTAACTTCATCGATTAACGATAACGACAACTGAGAAAAATTGTGAATAAAGCTGAGGGGATTCTTAATTTCATGCGCAATTCCGGCTGTAAGGCCACCCAAAGACGCTAATTTCTCTTGATTAACCAAGCGGTTTTGCGTTTGCAGCAAGTCGTTAAGGGAGTTCTCTAACTCTTTTGCTTTCGTTTGAGACTGCTGAGCATAGTAGAAAGCGACTAACACAAGCCCCGACATTAAGAGTCCTAGCGCCAAAGTCAGGGGTGGTAGATAGCTTATACGAGATAAAGAGGCGTCTACAAAGACGGCATTAATTGTCCAATTGAGTCCATGGAACCGCAATTGAGAGAAATCTTGAATCACGACATGCGAAAAATCGATCTCTTTGTTTTTTTCATAAATTAAATTTCCTTTAGGATCGCGGATTTCCACTTCTTCTAATGTCGTTCCGCTATCTTTGAAAATTTCGCTTATCATGAGAGGGACGCTAACAACACCGGCGATATAGCCCTCAAAGGCGTTGTTGACAAAGATGGGATTTAAGATCCAGATGGCATAATCCCCTTTGTCTGACTGCGTCAGGTGCAAAGTGAATTCGCGAGATTTGGAACTAGATTCTAAGAGTTCTTTTGGGGGGATAGGAGGAATTTGCCCCGGAGTGGTATCTGTTCGTTGAATTTCCCATTTTGTTGTCAGTGATTTATCGATCATATTTAACGAAAGCAGTGCCGACTGGTGAGTCAATGCGACCTCTGCATCTGATCTCCATTCGTGCTCCGGAGTCTGCCCTCGCAGCTCCCACCGTTTCGTCATACGTATCAGGTCTTGAGCAGTTTCTTCTAAGTAGTAATGGATGTTAGAGACAACAAATTTTGATTCCCGTTGGATCGATTCTTCTCGAAAAAAGCGATCTTGCGATCGGACAGCGTGCCACATTGCTAAAGAAACAGTAAGAAAGCATATTCCGATAGGAATCGAAATTGCCATAGAAGAAAATTTCAGATGATGTTTTAATAAAAGTTCCCAACTGATGCTAAGAATTGCAATAGCGAAGGCCAAAAATAATGTAGATGAGAATAGAGACATCCTAACTGATTGAATCCACGCGTAAGTGCTGCTTAAACCGGAAATGTAACCGAATAGCGCCAAAGAAGACAGAGCAATAATAATTGAAGAGATAATACTAATTGATTGGAATAGCCTTTGAGTGAATTTCTCTTTGTTAATCAAAATCAACACGACTCCGGAAAGGATGAAACACATTGAAGAGCTAACAAGAAGAGGGTATTCCGCAACGGGAGATTGGAAGTAATCGATTTGGCTATATATGGAAATGATACGCAGGATATTGATAATTATTCCGACGAGCAACACAGAAATTCCGCAGAACAGAGACAGCGTTCGGTAGTTCCAAAGGTGCGTAATGATCCCTATTCCTAATATGCCCATGAGTGTAGCGTTACGAAATTGGGGTAGACCTAACCAATCGAATGCGGTTGACGAGCTAAGTGCAGAAAAAGTCCATACCAGTAATGCTAAGGTGCTTATAATGAGTATAAGCATCCCCAGGATAGTTCCGGATGAGTTTAATTTTTTTTCAAAAGGGTAGTTTAACCACAACATGATAGTCCACTGCTTTAGAACCTCAGTTTACAATTTATTGAATTTGCAGCGAGCACAAAATGGGCTGGTGAGACGAAAATTGCAATTTAATCTCAAGTTATTGATAACCACGTGTTTATGTATTTACACACCACTTGCGGCCACCAATACTCCGTTTGAGTCCGTCTTCAAATTGCAGGAAACCAACCGGTTTCTCGACGAAGAACGGAACGATGAAGCTTTGAAATTACTCAATTCACTTCATTTCTACTCCTATCAACCGCTTAAAAAATACCATTCCATCCAAAAAGCTCGCGCCATTATCTCCAAATCCCCTTCGGAAGCCCTTGCTCTTCTGCGCGATGCCGAACAACAAAACGCAGCTTGGAATGACGCCGTTCGCTATGCAGAAGCGTGGGCATTCTTTTTGGACGGAGATTCAGCAGCGGCGACAGAAATTCTGAACGATCAGGGAAATCCACCTGAGCTTCAATTGCTTAAGGCGAAAATTCAATTGGCATTGGGGCAACCGAAAGAGGGACTCCTCACTTTGGATCATGAAGACGACCGACTTTACGACCTCACGGAAGTCGTTATCGTAAAAGCATTGCTATTAAGAAGTTACGGAGACTCGCGCGCAATCGAACTTCTTGAAAGTGTTAATTTTGAAGAGATGGATGGACAGTTTCGTGACTATCTTTACCTCGTGTTAGGTAAACTCTATTTCGAAAAGGGGGATTTCGAAGCCGCTCAGCAGCAGTGGAATCTGCTGCTTCAAAAATTTCACCACTCGCCCTATCGCGCTGACGCCCTTTACTGGATTGCGCGTGCGAAAGAGGTCTCCGGAGCCGACCAGAGAGAGGTCGCAGGGATGCATCGGGAGATCTCTTTAAAATATCCCGACTTCGCCTATGCCGACGAAGTGTATTTTCACCAATACTCTTTAAAAGATTACATGCAAGGTGACCGTGATGCCGCGCTTCATCTCGATCGGTTTTCAACGCTTTATCCGAATTCCCCTTTGGCAATTGTTGCTAATTATTTGATTGGGCTCGATAAAAAAGAGGAAAGAAAGACTCTTGAAGGAAAAACAATCCGAAAAAAAAATTGGAAGGAGTCATTACTCGCCTTTGAACAGGTGCAAAAACTCTACGATCGCCTACATCCCGAAGAACCGTATTACCGACATGTAAAAAACCTGGCCGCTCTTGAAAAAGGGGCTCTTTGTGTGGATATTTGCGCTGACTCTTCCGGTCCCAAAAAAGATATCTACCGTCGTTATGCTGTGGATGCGCTTATCCCTTTGGTACAAGAAGAAAAAGGGGTCTCTGTCCAGGCCGTGCTGCAGCTTGCGGAAATTTGGATAGAGCAGGGGGATCTGGAGCAAGCTAAGTCAATCATTTCAAAAGAGTTAGAAAAATTTGAAGGCGAACAAGGAAGCTCCATGGTCGCATTACATACGCTGCAAGGAAAAATTTATGAGCAGCAACACGATTATGAAACCGCATGGCAGAATTATGTGAAGGCGGAAGAGTTGGGCAGTGGCGTTTGTCTGAGTCACGATCAAGAATTGGACTTATGGATCAGGCAGGCTTTATGTTATCAAGCCTTAGGACAACACGATCAGGCGATGTTGCTATTTTCAAAAGCGATTAACAAAAATGTCGTTTCATCGCAAAGGCTTCGAGCCATGTACTTAAGAGCTGAAGTGTATCGGCTGCAAGGCAGAGAAGAGCTTGCTAAAAAGCAGTGGGAAGCTGTTGCGATGAAGGGGGGCGAGTGGGGTTCGCTCGCAAAGAAAAAATTAGAAGAATAAGAGAGGCATTGTGTTTGAGTTAAGTTTTAATTGGAATATTATTTTAGTGGTGATTGCGGGGTGCTCGCTTGTCAGCTTTACGGTCTTTATCGAACGGTTGCTCTATTTGAGAAAATCAGAAATTGATACGAACCACCTATTGATACGTCTTCGAAAGTCGATTCAAGATGGAAACATTGTAGAAGCTGTCCAAACCTGCGAATCGATGGGGGGAAGCGTTGCAAATATCATCAAAGCGGGATTAGTGAAACATCATCGCGGTCAAGAGCAAATTGAAACGGCAATGGAAATGGCCGGTCTTGTCGAAATTTCCCACTTGGAAAAAAATGGAAAAATTTTATCGATTATCGCTCATCTTGCGCCCTTGATCGGTCTTTTGGGCACTGTTGTCGGGTTCATTCAAGCGTTTTCTGAAATGCGCGCCAGTGGTTTAGTGGACATCTCTGCAACTCAAATTGGGGAAGCGATGGAGTACGCTTTAGTTACTACGGCGGCGGGGTTAGCTGTGGCGATTCCATCTGTTTTGGCCTACAACTATATCGTTAGCCGCGTCGAAACTTTTGTATTGGAAATTCAAACCACTTCCCACGAAGTTGTCGACTTGCTAACTGCTTCTAAAGAAGAGTATGGATACTAAATGAAATTTAAAACGAATCTCAAACCATCCTTTAGCTTAATTGACCTCACTCCGCTCGTTGATGTGATCTTTTTGCTGCTAATTTTTTTCATTGTCACTTCCGATATCCTTCCTCTAAAGTCCCTTCATATTGAAAACCCTCCATTATTCAAAGAAGCCGCCCCACTAACAACACAACTGCTCGTGGTGATGGATGCTCAAAATGTCATCTATGTCGGATCTAAAAAGAACATCGTCGATTTTACCTCTCTCAAGGCACACATAACAGATGAAATCGCTGCATTAAAATCGTTGCACGCCGGACTTTTACCTACTGTCGTACTTAGCGTTGATAAGCAGGTTGATTACGGAGCGTTTTTACAGCTGTTTTCTATCGCTCAAGAGTGCTGCTCGAAAATTCGATTGGTCTACCATTTTGTCGAGGATCCTTCTCATGTTGAAAATTGAACGACAAAAAGGGGTGGTGGCAGTTTCTGCGGAAACGCGGAAACAGCGCTCTTTTATTTTCGTCGCTTTCGCTTACGCTTTTGCTATCCATGCTGCAGGAATTACTCTATTCCATATCTCCCCTTTAAATATTCTAGGAAAGGGTGTGGATACCATTCCTCCGGCAGCTGTCACTTCCGAATGGAAAGAAGAGATCGTCTCCTCCATCCAAGAAACGACTCGCGAAATCGCTCTGATGCCCCCTCCGCGTCACGCTCCATTTGAACAAGCTCTTCCTGATGTACTACAAAATCGTATGTTGTCGCTGCCGTGGGACCTTTGGTTTCAAAATGAAATCACAGCCTATTTGGACCAGACATTTTTGAAGGAATTGGCTTCTCAAGCAACAGGAATCGATGTATTTGTTTCGGGAGACCTCTCGGAACGGACTTTCGAGTGGAAAAATCCCCCCAAAGAGATTCCGGAAAACTTGGAGAGTTATCCCGCTATAGCTAAATTTGCCGTTGATGTGCATGAAACAACGGGAGAAATTTTCCGAAAAAAATTTGTTGACGGAGATCGTAAGCTGGAAGGTATTGCGAGCAAGTGGGTCGATCAGGTTGTATTTGAACCTAAGCACGACCGTTTTTCTTCCAAAGGTGAAATTGTGATGATGGTGGGGCCACCATGATTGAGATTTCGTCCGGAACGGCGGTTATTTTCTATTTAGGTATCTGTCTATTTGCCATTCTTGGCATTTGGGGGTGGCAGCATTTTCGGGGCAGAAACCGGAAAATTGTTCTATCCGAAAAAAAATTAGTGGTTTGTGAATACTGCCATTTTGCTTATCTCGATAATGGAATTAAAAAAGTGACGAAGTGTCCGCAGTGTCAATCGTTCAATGGTTAGCACTCGGGTAATTCATTTGCTAAATCCTTGACGAAAATCCCCCTCCTCCGCTAATCTGAGTGTCACTAGAATAACAGGGAGATGAAAAATTATGGCTCAGAAAATTAAACCTCTTGGCAACCGCGTATTGATTAAAAGATCTAAACCTCTTAGCGCCAAAGGCGGAATCCTCCTTCCCGAGACATCGAAAGAGAAACCCAAAGAGGGAGAAGTCATCGCTGTCGGCCCAGGACGCTACGATGAAAGTGGAACTCTTAAACCTGTAGATCTAAAAGTCGGCGATAAAGTGCTTTTCAGCAACTATGCGGGTACCGAAGTGAAATTGGATGATGAAGATCTACTCATCCTTTCCGAAGACGATATCCTCGTTGTCCTAACCTAAACCCAAAATGACCGGAGTGCACCTATGCCTAAAATGTTTCAATTCTACGACGACGCTCTTAAATCTATTTTGAAGGGTGTTCGCACCTTAGCAAAAGCCGTAAAAGTCACTTTGGGCCCAAAAGGGCGCAACGTTGTCATCAACAAAAGCTTCGGATCTCCCCTCTCCACAAAAGACGGCGTCACCGTCGCCAAAGAGATTGTCCTCAAAGATAAATTCGAAAATATGGGCGCACAATTGGTAAAAGAAGTCGCCGCAAAAACATCGGATAAAGCCGGAGACGGCACCACAACTGCGATTGTTTTAGCGGAAGCGATTTATACATTGGGAAGCAAAAACGTCTCTGCCGGCGCTAATCCCATGCTTCTGCAAAAAGGGATTAATCTCGCTGTCGAGGCTGTCAACGCAGAGCTGAGCCGATTCGCTGTTCCTGTTAACTCCTCTGATGAAGTGCGGCAAATTGCAACCATCTCCGCCAACAACGACCCTGAAATTGGAAAAATCATCGCAGAAGCCATGGAAAAGGTGGGAAAGGATGGTATTATCACCGTCTCCGACGCAAAAGGGATCGACACAGTCCTCTCCGTTGTCGAAGGAATGCAATTCGACAAAGGTTACCTATCTCCTTATTTCATTACTAATGCAGAAGAGATGTCTGTAGAGCTCTCCAACGCCTACATCTTTATCGCCGACAAAAAATTGTCCGCCGTCAAAGACGTTGTGCCTATTTTGGAAAAAGCGATGGAAAAGGGCGCTCGCCCCTTTCTGATCATTGCCGATGAAATAGAAGGTGAAGCTCTTGCAACGCTGGTCGTCAACAAGCTTAAAGCAGGCCTTCCGGTCTGCGCTGTTAAATCTCCCGGCTTTGGCGACAGAAAGAAAGCGATGCTGCAAGATATCGCTGTTCTGACAGGTGCAACAGTAGTTTCCGAAGAGATCGGACTCAACGTTGCCGATGTGGGATTGGAAGTGCTTGGACTTGCAAAAACAATCAAAATTACCAAAGAAGAAACTACGATCATCGACGGAAAAGGGCAGCCTGCACAGATTCAAGAGCGTGTTGCGCAAGTCAAAGAGGAACTTAATGATCCTCAAACGTCGTCTTACGACCGCGAAAAGCTGGAACAACGCCTAGCAAGGCTTGTTGGGGGTGTCGCTGTCATCGAAGTGGGTGCCGCAACCGAAACGGAATTGAACGAGAAAAAAGCTCGCGTCGATGACGCCCTCCACGCCACTCGCGCAGCTGTAGCGGAAGGGATCGTCCCCGGCGGCGGCGTCGCGCTTCTTCGCGCTATCTCCGCTTTAGATAAACTCAAAGTGACAGGCGATGAAGCTGTCGGTGTCGACATCATTCGTAAAGCCGCTTTCGCACCCGCAACCGAAATCGCTAACAACTGCGGAAAACCGGGCAACCTGATCGCGGAGAAAATCTATGAGTCCAAAGATCCCAATTTTGGTTTCAACGGCCTGACAGGTCAATTTGGTGACCTCCGCAAAGAAGAAGTGATCGATCCGGTCCGCGTGACAAAAAGCGCGCTGACCAATGCTGCTTCGGTAGCCTCTCTGCTGTTAACAACAGCTGTGATGATTACCGACAAACCTCAACCGAAATCCGCAGTTCCGGCTATGCCTCAAGGCATGGGCGGCATGGGTGGAATGGGAGGTATGGGCGGCATGGGTATGGACATGATGTAATAGAAATGCCTACATACGACTACCACTGCACCATTTGCCAACACAAATTGGAACTTTTTCAAAAGATTTCTGATCCATTGGAGAAAATTTGCCCCCAATGTGGACACGAGTCTCTTAAAAGAGGACCGGGAGGTGGTGCAGGGCTTTCGTTTGTAGGGTCGGGTTTTTACCAGACGGACTATACAGCACGTCCCAAAGAGAGTAACAGCTGCCCTTGTTGCAATGGCGGCGGTTGCTCCCGCTAAATCCGATTTTACCCCACTGAGATACTAGACCGAGGACGGCACAAGCGCAATGTCGTCAACTCTCAAGAAACAATAGCAAGACAACGCGGAGACACAGAGACACAAACTCGAGTTTAGCATTTTATAGCATAAAAAAAGGCAGATCAGTATCTTAAATCTTCTTTCATACCACTGATAAAGGATTTATGACTGATCTGCCAGCTTCTATTCTACACATTTTAGCCTTCTTTGCACCATTATTTTCTCGACCTGTTTATCAAAATGCTCTTGATTTAATCGTGGCCCATTTTCTTTGCCCTGGTAAACGTACTGTCACAAATCTCATTAAATGCTTAGGAAAGCACACTGACAGTAAATTTACTAAATACTTCTATGTCCTTCGTAAGGCCAAATGGTCCACCTTTGATTCAAGCAAAATCTTGCTCTTGTTAATCATTGATAAATTGCTTCCAGAAGACGCTCAAATTGAAATTAATATCGATGCCCACTTGAATAGACGGCGAGGTCCAAAAATTAAAGGTCTCGGATATCATCGTGATGCTGTTGCATCAACTAAACACCAAAAAGCTTTCGCTACAGGGCACAATTGGCTTGTGGCCACTATTTGCGTATATATATTTGGATCAAAATATAAATGGAGCTTACCATTTTTATCGTATCTGTTAACCCCTGAAAAGCCTCTGTCCAGTAGTCGTAATGAATCCGATCTAAAAGGTAAAAAACGTCACAAAAAAATGACGAAAGTAACAAGTCAATTCATTATTCAGATTCGTCGTTGGCTTGGTCCAACGAGAAAAATAGCGATTGTTGCGGATAGTGCTTTTTGTTGTCGTGAGATTTGTAAAACCTGTATTAAATATAATGTTCTTTTTTGCACTCAGCTGAGACTAAATGCAAGTCTCTACGATTTCCCTCCGATTCAAAAAAGTAAACGAGGTCGTCCTAGAGTGGTTGGTGAACGATTGCCCACTTTAGAAACTTTAACGAAAGATAAAAAACAAAAATGGATACGAATAACGGTTCCTTGGTATAGCGGGAAACTTAAACAGCTTGATGTTCTTACTGGTACTTGTCTGTGGTATCATAATAGTGTGGGAGGAGTGCCTATACGATGGATACTTACTAAAGATCCTACAGGAGAAAACAAGCCAATGGCAATTTTAGTCACTGATTTTGGAGTGTGTGCATGGGAAGCCATAAGCCTTTTTGTGGGAAGATGGCCAATCGAAACTACATTTCAAGAAATTAACCAACATTTAGGTTTGGAGAGTATTCATACGTGGTCAGACACAAGTGTAAATCGAACCGCACCTACTATAATAGCTTCTTATTCTTTAGCCTGTTTAGTGGTTCATCAATCTGTTGAGACATCTGGGATAGCTATTACCCCTCAAACTACGTCTTGGTATGATAAAAAAACAGTGACTTTCTCCGATGTGATGATTTATCTTAAACTATTGATTCTTAATAAAAAATATTTTCCTCAGCGGGGTAAAAACAAGAAGTGTAGAAAAATAGACCCGCACGATCTTTTCTACTGGATGGCGTGTGCTTAGAAAATGCTAAACTCGAG
>CAMFKA010000011.1 GCA_945957185.1 uncultured Chlamydiaceae bacterium
CTGCTAGAGATGGCTTAACTAACCATTTATCGCATTACCTGTTGACATACTATTTAATTTGTTATATAATGATTACTTTAACAGTGGGGTTTATATGACTATTAGTACACAAAAATTTAATCGTTCTGCAGAGTTTGTTCTAGGTTCAAATAGAACAGTTAAAGTAAATGGACAAAATTATACAGAAGAAAAACACAGACAAAATAATAAATCCACAATCATAGAATATACACTTCATAGACCAGCTTCTAACCCTGACGCAGAGCCAGTTCTCGTGCTGCGTCGAGTGATAAAGAAAATTGGATTTTTTACAAAATTGATGAATAAGATAACGGCATTTTTCTTGAATTTGTTTTGCTGTAAAAAACCTAAGTTTTTGACTTTGGAAATAGATAAAAATGTGGTGCTGAAAAATGATGAAGAACATAATAATTTTTTTAAAGCTGCTCATTGTTCGGTTAGCTATCATAGTTCAAAAGATCAACAGTTTTTCCATTACGATGAATCAAGTACTTATCGTTTTACATTAATAACACATAGCGAATCTCCTAAGATTTCGGTTCTTAAAAGAGTAAATCTAACCGAAGAGCAATGGATTGCGTCGTTAAATCAACCAACTCCACCTAAAGAGAAAACGGAATAAATAGGGGCATTACTGCGGAGCGCGGGATCGCTCCGCAGTAAACAACTTTATCTATTATTAACATTTACTTTAATTATAATTAATATTTATCAATTAAAATTATTACATAAACCAATAACAGGGAGGGTTGTATGAGTTTTGGAATTTATGGAGTGTCCACATCTCCGCAAATTAATTATATAAATTCTACGGGCTGTCATGTTTTAGCAAATGAAGGTGCTAAGAAAAGTCGTATTTCTTTTTTTGGAAACGGTGAACATGCTTTTGCAGCTGTAATGATCACAAAAGAAATGAGTATTTTTAGAAAGTTTTTGCTTTCATTTACTCACACAAGAGTAAATGTTAATGGTCAAGAATTTTTCTTTAATGATAACAGCTTTAAAAAGAGACTTAGTGTTTTTCAGTTTAAGGATATGTTAACATTCAAACAAAGTCTTACATTAGAAGCTTTGAAGGGTTATTTTCGTCTAGCTGAAAACATGCTAGTCGCTGAGAAAGGGTTAATTGGCTAGATGCCATAGGCCTTATTTAACGACCAGGGCGTTTCTGCCCTGGTTACTTTGTAGTGTATACTAGCTTTTGTTTTTCAATGAGGAGGATGCCAAAGACAACACTCGCTTGGCGGCGGCATTCACTTCGCTATCGTATTCTCTTTCCCCTCGCTTCGCATGTTTTCTTTTATAAGACGGAATCACTTGGTCCCACTTTTTACCCACCACCAATGGCTTTAACCCTTTTTTTAAAGCTTTCAGCTCGGGATATTCGCTTAAATCTAGTTTTTTGAGCCTTTTGATCTGATTCATCTTCGGAAAAAATGGGCCTTGTCCCCCTTTCCTAAAATTGACACAAGCTTCCAGATACCTGTATACAACAGATTCAATGCTATTAGCGTCAAAAATATTTTGATCGCAAAACAAAGGGAAAGGGAGCTCGCGATCATTTTTAATCAGACTTAAAAAGGCCGTGTGACTGCTTCTCGCGTTTGCATCGTTGAAATAGTGATCCAAAGAGAGCTGTCTTGCATGCGCTAAATAAACCAACAGCCTCTTGACGCGATTATCGCCGGCATTTTTTGCTAGCTGTTGATAATGGAGCATGACATTTGTGAGGCGCAAATCGATCGATTTCGAACTAATATTTGGACAATTGATTGTTTTATCAGCATCGTCGATCCTGATAAAGCGTCTCTTGCGTAATTCATCCATCCCTAGGGGGTCATGGTCTAGATTTTTATAATTCCAAGTTACGCCACAGGTTCGCAATGCTGTGGTAAATTGAGAAAATGTGGGACGGCGCGGATTCCACCGATCCTTGTGGCTGACATCATATATACCATCTAGAGAAGGGAATAAAGAGCGGGAGCTCATCTCCTCATGAAGTCGTATATACCACTCTTCATTTTTGACTCCGGCTGCTGATTTCAAAGCAAAAAACATTCCGTGTAAAAAAGCGTTCATATACCCCGGTTCGGCCTCGAAAGCGCAGGGACCCAGCACTTCTGCGTCGCGGTCGATGCCGAAGCGCCAAATTTCTTGAATGGGAAAATCTTTCAAGCGTGGATCGTTCTGAAATTCCTTCCATAATTCAAGTTGGGCGGGCAGGTAATTAATCATTCCGTGATAGGGGAATGCCGCTAAACGTGCTCTAAAGTCTTCGTAAGGAGCTTCCAACCCGTTCCAGAAGTTCAAAAATTCAATTGAGCGCCGCGCAAAAAATAGCGAATCGAACATCAATCTTGTCGCGTGCGCACCGGTTTGTGGAGATGATTGTGCATATTCGATTTCTTTGCATATCAATGCATCAAAATCGATGTCTAACATCCCTAAATGAGTTTTTTTAAGAATATGGTAATGTTCGCGGTAGTAGGTGATCAGGCTTTGTCCAAACTGATTGTATAAAAAGTGGGCCAATAAGAGCAGTTTATTGTTTTGAGCGTGTAAATAGAGAAGACTTGCACACCGTACTAGCTCATAAGAGCCATCATTATTCTTTTCTATCATCATTCGACAGTAGTTTGAAAGAATCGGATTATTTGATGCCGTTGCTGAAGCGATGTTGTTAAGGCTTGCGATGGCTAATTTCTCTTCCATTTCATTCAAAAGGCGACTCAGCGGCATCATCGGAGCTGCATGAAACAGGATTGGCTCGGATTTACCTAGCTCCAGCAAAGCCTGAGAGGGAGAAAAGGGAGGAAGAGAAGAGCTTGAAGAGGTTTCTGCCTCATAAAAACGGGATTGACCCATTTGGGATAAATAAATGGCTGCCATGATATTAATTACTAAAGTTGTGTTGGTTGCGCCGAAAAAATCGGCGCATTGTGAAGCAGTTTACCGTTTTTTCGTGATTTCTACAAGTCGACCTTTCACTTTATCGATTTCTGTAGGTTCACTTGCTTTCCTCGTCAGACGCGTTGTTAAATCTTTTAACGCCTGAGTTTGAGTTTCCAGAAGAGCTTTTGGCTTCTGTTTGCCTTTGTCGCCGTTAAGTAATCTTGAGACGCATTCTTTTGTGATGACATCTTGGATTTTAGGGTATAACCAATCGGTAATCAATCGATCGGCTGCCTTTTCGCAGACAATCGTTGCAAAATGCTCGAACTGTTCAGAAGAGGCGCGTCGACCTTCCGGAGATTGAAGCGCATACGCCTTTATTGTCTCGACATTCGTTTCTTTTACAAAACGTTGGAGAACGTTTTGTAGCGTGTCTCCGGGGTTAGCTTGCAATTGTGCAAGTGCATGACGATAAAATCTTTCCGCTACAGCTTCTGTTTCCGGATAATCTACCGGTGCGATAACACCCTGGATAACTCCTTTGGCGCGTAGATCACTCAAAAATGCATCTACATGGTTGTTGATGTCGTCGCGGTGAGCTTCCAAAATGCGTTCTTTATTTAGTTTGTGAGGAGTTTTTTCCCAAACCCAATTCACCAGAGGGTGCAATTTCCCCACGTAGATGCTCATCAGAAATACCGAAGAAACGATTGTTGCGATTGCTGCGACGAAAATTCCTCCAACTGTTGCTGTAAAGAGGGATGCGCCGACCAAAACCGAAGGAGTGATTACTGTGATAGTAAGAGCTGCTAGCCTCGATACTCGTTCCGATGCTCCGCCTCTAGCGTGCCAAAACTCTTGAAAAGGCGCTGCCAATTTACGCATCGCTTCTTTCATGATGGCTCCGGGCGTTAGATAAGCTCTACGGATGTTTCCAACGAGAGAAACCAACTCGATCATTGCCTGGGAGGTGACGATCTCTTGCATGGAATCCCCGCGCATCAACGCAAAAGCTACACGCGCTACTTGTGCGGTGTCGTGGGTAAGTGCATTAGCCGCTCTTTGAACTGCAGATGCCATATACGAAGTGTTAGCGTAGGTGGAAATTCCGCTCCATAATCCTCCCAACAATCCTGTTTGAAGAGTTTGTGAGAGTGCATTTTTAGCCGCAACAATACCGGAAGCTGCTTTTGGAGCAGCGCGCGCCATCTCTGCAAGAGCGCGGAATTTAAGATGTTCCCGAGTGATCGGTTTTTCGGAGTTGTCGTTTGACATCGTTCCTAATACCGAAGAGACGAAGATTTTGGCGTTAATTTGTTGTGATAGGGTATTGAAGAGGCTTTCGTTGCAGAAAATGGAAATGGTCAACAAAATGTCGGATGCCAATCGTGCCGCATCGCGAGGGTTGTCATCTGCCCAAGTAAGAAATTCGTTCACTAGTCCTTTCAAGATCTCAATAGGGTTGTTGCCCTTCCACTCCGACCACAGCTGTACTGCTTTTTGGAAGCTGTATCCTGCTTCGGAGTAGCGGAATTTAGTCAGAAATTCATCAGGTGTGATGTACCGTTTAGGAGCATAAAGCCCTAAAGTAAGGTATTCGCGTGCCTCATTTTGCACTTGCTCTTGGACTAGCTCCCAAATCTCTTTTTTCGGTTGCGGAATTTTTTGATAAATGTCGAGTTGTTCTTGAAAGGCTGCTTGAAGGGCTTTTTTATATTTGTCGATGGTATCTAACTTCTTGAGAATTTCGGAGCGTTCTTGTGAGGGTTGTTCGTCGAGTTTTTCGAGTTTTTGTTTTAAATCCTCTTCTATTCCTGCATATTCACCCATTTTATCAATGATTCGTGCAAGAATAGTGCCGTGGTAGCTAATTTTTGTAGTTAACAGTTCGTTGTAATTGTGGTGGTTAACTTCGCTATTTAATTGCGTGAGCTTTGTTAAATTCTCTTCGAAAGAGGCCTTAAAAGCATTGCGCATCTCGTTTTTAACGGGATCTCTCGATTTCGCAAAGAGCAGTTTTCCCCATAATTCTTCTTTCCAAGCAACAGTGTTTTTCAGATTGATCGGTTTTTTTGAAGAGTTTGATAGGAGCTGAATTCCTTTAATTGCTAGTTGTTTAAGTTCTATCAGATCGCCAAGCCTCTTCGCTAAGAACGGGTCTGGTCCTGATGAATCGATGTTAAGACTCATTGAAGATGAGCTTGGGACGTTTGAGTAATCAACTCTTTTTCTGTCTATCTTAAGATGTGTCAGGTCGATAATTTCATCTACTAGCTCCAGTATACGTTCATGCTGTTTGAGTCTCAGTTCTGTATCTTTGATAGATAATGAAATCACAATAGCGGATTTTTCAGTGTCTAATTCTTTGATTCTCAACTCGTTGAGTTCGTCTGGAGAAATATACCGCAATTGGTATTGGATGGGTGGGGTGATTGGATCCGTATTATCACTAGGATTGATGTATTGATTTGCACGGATCTTTCCAGTAATGGTGTAAAGGGTCTCCAGTATAGAAGAAATTGCTTCCAAATGGCTGGAAAGAGTCTCTTGATCATTAGTATTAGTAGCAGTAGGTAGTGCGACATCAATAAATGAATCTTCGATTCGAGATGAAGCGTTACGCTCACTCAAAAGTGCTTCGAAAACCGATACTTCGCGACAGAGCAAATAGTAATGCTCTTCATGAAATGCCTTTTGCTGCTGCAGCGAATTAGTTTTGAAGATGTCTTCCCATAAAGTGGCGTGATATCTCACACAGCGCTTTATAAAGTCGTACTCTAGACTGAGTTGTTGCTCTTGATCGAGGAGCGATTTAAAATATTTATTTGCATCCGGTATGGTGGCGTCAAAATCCCGTTCCGAAGAAGGAATCAAAGGTTCTAGCTCCCAATTCAGACAGAGGTTTTTGTAAATGGTATATGCTCGATTTGCATTTTCTTTCTCGAGAAGAGGGAAAAGAGTGTCGAGGTCGTCTTTTAAGCGTGCTTTTAGTTCGTAGTAGAGAGAGTCCAACTGATTTTGCTTCTCTAGAACTTCGATTTCGCAAGCCAGAAAACGAACTTTTCGCTTTAAAAGGGTGTTGGCAAGGTCGATGGCGTTGTCTTTTTCAGATTGTTCAAGAGGACAAGCAGCGTGTAGGAGGAGTTCTTGGCGTGCATTTTCAAGGGTGTCGACATGTGTAATGATGTCGGTTAAGCGGTCGTTATGGCTGGGAGACGCTGTCATCGCGTCCGAAGCCGGTAGTGACGGGTTGGGCGTTTCACTGCGGTTGGGGGATGGTTTATCTGTCGGTTCGGGTGAGCTAGTTTCGGTGCGATCGGAGAATAGATTGTAGATGCGTTTGATGGTGTTGAGGATTTGAGTGTTTTCTTCAGAGAGTTTTTGAGCTTCCACTTCGTGGACAAGTGCTGCGCGTTCGTGTTTGGAATCGAAATTTTGATAGAGAGAGACGAGGGGAGGAATCGGTGTGGAAGTATTGTTAAATGGCCACCAAACTGAGGGAGCAGGAGCGGGTTGTTGGCTTTGAGCGAAAGGGTGAGCTAGACGTTTGAGTTCTAGGTCAGCAGCTTGATAGATGGAAATGAAGTTAGGGGGAGTTGGTGTATTGGAAGATGAAGCGGTCATAAAAAGACTTCCTTGTAAAATTGATGCGTAATAAAATTTGATAATTTTGTTTATATTAAGTATATATTATACACGATTTCGTATTAAATTAGCAAATTAAATCGGGGGATGTTTCGTTTTTTTAAAATATTTTTTTAATAGAATGATGTGAGTAACCTTGTAGGATAAGTCGATAAGCGAATAAATTTGGAGTGCGTGCGACTTGTCGCCGCTTTCCTTTGCATCGACTTGTCGATGCGTGTTCTACTTGTTTTTAAACGACTTAAAACGCGCGACAAGTCGCGCGAAATGAAAGCTGCGACAAGTCGCAGCACTCCAAAAAAATCTCTGCATCTACTTATTTTGTCTATAAGTGGGCAAGGGCAAGGGCACGGGCAGGGGTTTTGGTTGGGAAAGAAAGGGAGGTTAGAGATAACGCCCGGTAAGCGATTTTTTGCTTTTCGCGACTTGCTCGGGAGTTCCGGTGCAGACAATTTGCCCCCCAAACTCACCCGCTTCCGGTCCCAAATCGATCACGTAATCCGCATTGCGGATTAAATCGGTGTTGTGCTCGATGATCACCATGGTGTTCCCTTTGTCTACAAGATGGTGCAGCACCTTCAACAGCTTCACAATGTCGTCGCTATGCAAACCGGTGGTGGGTTCATCCAAAAGATACAACGTCTTCCCTGTCGCCCGTTTCGCTAATTCGCGGCTTAGTTTTATCCTTTGCGCTTCTCCTCCGCTCAAGCTTTGCATCTCTTGCCCTAACTTCAAATACCCCAATCCCACTGCGATGAGGGTATCCAAAATACGAACGATGCGAGGGTGGTCCTCAAAAGCGATTCTCGCTTCATCGACGGTGCACTCCAGATACTGCCCTAAATTTTTCCCTTTGTAGGTGATTCCTAAGCTAACGGGATTGAGTCGTAACCCTTGGCACTCTTCGCAGACAACGCGGATAGGGGGGAGAAAATGCATTTCTACTTTTTTGTATCCCAACCCCCAGCAATGCGTACACATTCCTCTGCGATGGTTTGCGCTGAAATGTTTCGCTTGAAGTCCTTTCGCTCTCGCATCGGGAAGCGATGCAAAGAAGGTACGAATCTTTTCCAAAACTTCGACATAGGTGCTGACATCCGACCGCGAAGTCATTCCAATAGGCTTTTGGTCGATACAGATCACCTTATCGATATTGTCGATCCCTGTAACGGTACCGACGGGAAGCGTGATGGTATTCTCTTCGTATAACCCTTTCTGCATTGCAGGCAACAACACTTGATGGATGAGCGTCGATTTTCCGGATCCGGAGACTCCCGTCACACACGTCATCGCGCGCAAAGGGATCGCACAGGAAATCTTTTTCAAATTGTGCGCTGTGGCATTTTTGATTTCGATCTCTCCGTAATCGAGAGGGCGCCTCTTTTTGGGGATAGGGATCTCTAATTTTCCTGATAGATACTTCCCTGTGAGGGAATTTTTATCCTTAAGGATCTGCTTATAGGTCCCTTGAGCCATGATGTGGCCTCCATGCTGCCCCGACTGTGGACCAAAGTCAACAATGTGGTCTGCTGTAGCGACGGTGAGGGGGTCGTGTTCGACCATTAGCATGGTGTTTCCCAAGTCGCGGAGCTGTTTTAACGCCTGGTTTAGGCGGTCGTTGTCGCGGGGATGGAGACCGATGGTAGGTTCGTCCAGAACGTATAAAACTCCTGTCAATCCGCTTCCTAACTGCCTTGCCAGGCGGATCCGTTGCGTTTCTCCTCCACTTAATGTGGGAGCTTTTCGGTCCAATGACAAATACGACAGTCCCACTTCAGTCAAAAACTTCAGGCGGCTGCGTAGTTGGCTCATCACCTCTTCGAGAAGTTTTCCTTCTTTTTTATCGATTTTGATTTTATCGATGAATTCGAGGGAATGGAGCATAGGAAGGCGGCACAGGTCGCTGATGGATAGGTTTTGGATGGTGACGTGGCGTGCGAGGGGGTTGAGACGGGAGCCTTTGCAAGAGAAGCATTCCACTTCATCAAGAAGGGGGATGACGCTATCGCGCAGCTCTCCCAATGCTGCCTTGCCGATCTTTGCCAACACGTGTTGGATACCGATCCAACGCAGCTTCAAGCCATTTTTTAGCTGCAGCCACTTTTCGGAACTTCCTCCATTCAACAAAAATTGCAGTTGGGGGGCTTTTAGTTCTTTCAAGGGGGCGTAAAGATCAATTTTTTCATTTTCTAGTAATTTTTCGGCGGCAAGGTAGGCTTCGTCGTCGAGGTGCCCCCACAGAATGCGCAACAGCTCGACGGTGGACATGTCTAATAATTCGGGATTTTGCGCCAAGTTAGCGCCGTATTGATAACCTAATCCCAAGCATTCGGGGCACATCCCTTCGGCGACGTTGAAGGCGAAGGTGTGTGGAGTGATTTCCGGATACGATTTTCCTGTGCTTTCTACAGCGAAAGAGAGGTTAAAGAGAACTTCTTCGTCTTCTTTCAGGACGATCAATTTCCCTTGGCCGTAATGAGAGGCATTTTCGACAGCTTCGAAGAGGCGGTGTCCTGCGGCGGGGTTGACTTTAAGTCTATCCACAACGAGTTGTAACACATTTTTTCGTTTGCGATCGAAAGGGATCTGTTGATCCTCGTCGTCGAGGTCATAGATCTCGCCGTTCAAACGGATGCGCACAAATCCTTGTCTTCGTAGGCGCCCCAACGCATCTTCAAATTTTTCGTTCTTGCTCAGTTCAATTGGAGCCAAAATTTGCAATTTTGTCCCTTCCGGCCATGAAAGAATTCTCTCGACGACGTGGTCTTTGCTGATCGCTTTGATCACTTCTCCTGTTTCAGGGCAATGGGGAATGCCGATGCGGGCGTAGAGGATACGGAGGAAGTCGTAAATTTCAGTCATGGTTCCCACAGTCGACCGTGGGTTTCCTGCGTGGGATTTTTGTTCGATCGCGATTGCGGGAGACAACCCATCGACATGTCCCACCTTGGGTTTTGGCATCTGTTTCACAAATTGCCGCGCATAGGGCGAGAGCGATTCAATGTAACGGCGTTGCCCTTCTGCGTAGATCGTCTCAAAAGCGAGCGATGTTTTTCCGGACCCCGATGGGCCGGTGAAAATCGTCAACTTTTCTCGAGGAATCTCTAACGAAATATTTTTAAGGTTGTTTTGCTCGCAATTTTCCACACGGATTTCTCTAATTTCGGAGGTTTCCTTAACGCGGCGAGGGCGTTTCGAGAGCTCCTTCATCTTTT
Source organism: uncultured Chlamydiaceae bacterium (assembly GCA_945957185.1). Lineage (GTDB taxonomy): Bacteria > Chlamydiota > Chlamydiia > Chlamydiales > Parachlamydiaceae > CAMFKA01. The sequence goes on from CAMFKA010000011.1 coordinate 9,774, forward strand.
GTGCGGGGTTGTATTCAAGCACTTCACGGACGGCGTGGCCTGTCGGGGTGTCCATTTTTGCAATTTTTTCCGGAGAGCCTGTCGCGATAATTTCGCCACCGCCGGCGCCGCCTTCGGGGCCAATGTCGACGATCCAGTCCGCCATCTTCACCACATCCATGTTGTGTTCGATGACAACGACGGTGTTTCCTCGATCGACCAATTCTTTTAACACTTTTAGCAGGTGGCTAATGTCGTGAAAATGGAGTCCGGTGGTGGGTTCGTCAAAAATATAAAGAGTTTTTCCTGTCGCGGGACGGACGAGCTCTTTCGCCAATTTAATCCGCTGCGCTTCTCCTCCGGAGAGCGTGGTGGAGGATTGCCCCAATTTGATGTACTCCATTCCCACTTTCTGTAAAGTTTCCAATTTGTGACGAATGGAAGGGATGTTGGCAAAAAGTTCGAGCGTTTGAGAGACATCCATCTCCAAAATGTCGTGGATATTGCGCCCTTTAAAAAATACCGATAACGTTTCCGGATCAAACCTGCGATTTTTGCATTGCGGGCATTCCACCCACTCCGCTTCGAGAAAGTCCATATCGATTTTGACCATCCCCATTCCTTGACATTGGGGGCATGATCCCTCTTTGACGTTAAAGCTGAAGCGTCCAGGTTTGTACCCACGAGCTTGACTTTCAGGTAGTTGCGCAAATAAATCGCGAATTTCATCGAATACTTTAATATAGGTTCCCGGATTTGACCTGGGATTTCTGCCGATCGGTGTTTGGTCGATAGCGATCACTTTATCGAGATAGTCGACCCCTTTGACCTCTTTATGCGCTCCTACAACATGTTCCCCTTTGTGGAGCTTGTTGGATAGAATTGGATAGAGAATGTCGGTGATGAGCGAAGATTTTCCCGATCCTGAAACGCCTGTGATCGCGACAAAGAGTCCAACAGGGACTTTTAAGTGAACATTTTTTAAATTGTGGTGTGTGGCGCCAAGAATTTCGATGAACTCTTTTCCCGGCTTTTTCCGTTTCTTGGGTACCGAGATAGATTCTCTTCCACTGAGGTAGGCGCCGGTGGAAGATTTGGGGTTTTTAAGTAACTCTTCTAACGTTCCATTGACGACAATCTCCCCACCACGCACTCCCGGTCCGGGACCAAAATCCACCACGCGGTCAGCTTCCCAAATTGTCTCTTCGTCATGTTCTACCACAACGACTGTGTTGCCCATATCTCGAAGATGCTTGAGAGTGTGGATGAGTTGCTTGTTATCGCGAGGATGAAGGCCTATTGAAGGTTCGTCTAATACATAGGTGATTCCTACAAGACCGCAACCAATCTGCGAGGCTAGTCGCACGCGCTGCGCTTCTCCCCCTGAGAGCGTCGGCGCGGTTCTGTTGAGCGTCAAATAGTGCAGACCGACGTTCAGCATAAAACGCAGGCGCTCCCGTATTTCTTTCAAAAGCTCTTCGGCGATGATGGCATCTTGAGAAGGAAGTTTCAGGCGGTCGAAAAATTCTGCGCACTCGCCGATTGTCATCGCTGTGATTTCGCTGATTCTTCTTCCTCCCAGCAAGGTTGCGGCCGGATACGGTTTTAGCCTTTCGCCGTGGCATTCCGAGCAAACTTGTTCGCTCATCAGCTTTTTCATTTTATTGCGGTACACATCGCTTTTCGCTTCTGCTAAACGAGATTGCGCTTCGTGAAGGATTCCTCTCCATTGCACGTGATCGGTCCAGGTTGCTCCGGTCACGGGGTGAACGAATTGCATCCTTGTCCATTTCTTGTCAGTACCGTACAAAAGAACTTTTTTCGCTGTTTCGGACAGTTTTTTCCACGGTGTGTGAACATCAAAATCGTAAAGTCGAGCAAGATTGTCGAAGATATTTCCAAAACGGACGGTGGTATAAGAGCTTCCAACCGAACAGCAATCTTCGGCGATGCTTTTGTCCGGATCGATGATCAAGTCGAGATTGAACTCATTGACGACGCCAAGACCGCTGCAGCGAGGACACATGCCGCCGGGGCTGTTAAAAGAGAAGTCGTGCGGTTCTAATGAGGAGTAGGAGCGTTGAGATTTTGGAGAGTAAGCGTGCATCGAAAAGAGGGTTTCTTCCTCTTTATCGGGATCGTATATGCTGCAAACCCCCGCTCCAAAATTCAAGGCGTTTGTCAACGCCTCCGCAATGCGCGAGTTGTTTTCCGCGGAGATCGAGAGCCTGTCAATGACGATATCAATTGTGTGGGCAACGGTGCCGTCTAACGAAATGCCATCATTTAAATTAATGATTTCACCATCAACGCGAACACGCATGAACCCTTTGCGAAGCAAGTCTTGAAAATCTTCTTTAAATTCCCCCTTTTTAGAGCGTGCAAAAGGGGCGAGAATGAGTAACTTTGTTCCGGTTGGAAGGCTTTGGACAACTTTGATGATTCTTTCGCGGCTTTGTGGAAGTACCGCTTCGCCGCTAATGGGGCAGTGGGGGATGCCGACACGGGCATAAAGCACTCGCAAATAATCGTAGATCTCTGTCAACGTCCCTACTGTCGATCGAGGATTCTTCCCGGCAGTCTTCTGTTCAATTGATATTGTCGGAGTAATCCCTTCGGCGTGCTCCATTTCGGGTTTCGACATCTCATCCATTTGACGGCGGGCGAAGGTGGAGAGAGATTCAATGTATCTGCGTTGCCCTTCAGCATAGAGGGTGTCGAAAGCTAAAGACGATTTGCCCGACCCGGAAACACCTGTAAAGACGATAAGCTCGTTTGTGTCTAACGTTAGATCAACCGATTTTAGGTTGTGGACGCGTACTTTTTTTAAGACTATTTGACGGTCGTTCATTTTTCCGAATAGTTGAATCGTGTCAGAGGATGATTACAAAGTGTGATCAAGATGCTTTGCTATGAAAATCGGCTATGTGAGGACGAAAAATTTTCGCAATATAAAAAATATATTCCGAAAATTTTTCGTCCTCACATAGCCGATTTTAATACACAAATCATCCGATCGAACTTTGTAATCATCCTCTTAGAATAACGTAATTCAGGAAAGAATTAATTGCAACAAAATTAAACTTTAGGAATATTGAATATTTGATAGAGGGCGTCAAAGTAAGGGCGTCCTCGGGATCAAAAGGTTTACGAGGGATTAATGCTTATGAAAAATTCATTAGCAAAAATAATGTTGGTTTACACACTGTTTGCAACAAGTGTAACCCTGTCCGCTCATGCCTCCGGAATTTTTACTATCAGTTATTTTGATCACGATAACAGTCAAGATGCGACAACCGAAGAAAGCGTTTTAGATGGTTCGACAGCAGGGTTTTTCACTTTTGCTCCGGAGCCTTTCGACGCTTCCATAGCGCTTAACGATAACCCACCAGCACCACAAGAAGACAATTTCATTGATAAGCAAGCTCTCTACGAAGAAATTTATTTGAGCCAACTTTTCGAAGAACTTCAACTCATGAATGATTATGACGAGCTGCTCACAGCGCTCTCCATTCAAGAAGCTAGAAAAGCAGAAGAGGAGCGTCAAGCTCAACTCGCTTTCGATCACGACTACTACGAGTTGATGGGGGCGTACTCCTATCATCTAGAGTTTGATCTAGTGATGGCTTACCTCGCTAATATTCAGCTCAACAGCGATTACGACGAGCTTATGGATGCTCTCGCTGCCGTAGATCTCGATTCACAATCATTCGATATCCGCTTCAGTGATGCCACCTATAGTGAAGATGAGGCTCCTGTAGAGTCTGATGAGATCGACTTCGCTAAATTAAGCCCTTCTCAGCGCGCAGAATTGCAAGAGCGCATGGAGCACGGTGAGTTAGCAGAAGTAGACCGCGCCATCCAACGCGGTAATTCCAATTAATATAGAAGACCCTGATTGTAATATGAAGCAATCAGGGTTTCTTTTTTAGGTCGCAGTTGCCGGAACCGGCTCTTCAACGTTCACCCAAAGAGCGATGAACATGCTGACAGCCGCCAATCCAACCCAATACCATCCTAAGCTGGAAGCTAAGCCTGTTTGTTGGTAAATCCATAGCGATATTGCCGTTGTAGGAACTCCCAAAAGCTGATGTCCCAACGAGAATGCCACCCCCGTACCTGTAAAGCGGATGCTATCGGGAAGCAGCTTTTGCGACCAAGGGAGCACGGTAGCAGAAAAAGAGACTCCAATGACCATAAGGAAGAATCGTACGCTCATCACCCCCAAAAATGTTGCCCCATCAAGCATACTGAAAAGGGGAATCCCAAACAGCATTGTAGCTAGCGAACCCAAAACCAGCATCGCGCGGAGTGATATAAAATATCCAAGCCACGCAAAGCAAGGAAGCAACAGAAAATCGATGACCATAAAAAAAGTGTTCATACTCATTGCGTCCACTTTTGATAATCCTGTTACAAACGGCGTGGCAGCATTGATAAGGACAAAAGCGACCGAATAGCATGAGTAAGAGAATCCATAAATGGTCGCGATCGCTACAATTTCTAATTTGTAATTCCAGAGATTGGTAAAAAGCTCTTTGGGGCGTACGACCCTCTTCGCCGGACTTTTGTATGTGGTGTCTTTACGAAGAAAATAGACAAACAGGAGCGTTAACGAACCCAAGAAATAAAGCGTTCTCCATTCCGTTTCAGCCCACCCATTAAGCCCTAAAACAGTGATTGCAGCAGAGGATAACATAATCCCGGCCATCGACGCGGCGTTGTAAAACCCGCTCATCATGTTCTTGTGTTCCGGCTCTGTATTTTCCATCAGAAGAACGCCGCCGCTGGAAACCTCACCGGCACCAAAAAAGCTTTGCAGCATCCTTGCAAGCGCTAGTAATAACGGGGCCCACACTCCGGCTTGATCGTAAGTGGGGAGGAATCCCATAGCAATTGTGACAATGGCGACACCTAAAAGCGATAAGGTGAATGCGCTTTTTCCGCCTAACAAGTCTCCAATGTAACCAAAGAAAAGTGTGCCCACTGGTCTAGTGAAAGCGCCGACAGGAAGAACGGCATAAGTGAGGATGATAGAGGTAAGAGGGTCATCGGAAGGGAAAAACTGGTGAGCAAAAAATGGAGCTAATAATCCGTAAAGGGCTGTGTCGTAGTGGTCGAAGAGGTTTCCTAAAAGGACGCTCCATTGGAATCGGGAAGGGAGAAATTTCATTTGTGATGAACTCCTGTTTTAACATTGTAGGAATTCTACACAGTGAAGTAATAAACGACAAGAGAATAGGATAAGTCACTTACACACAACGCAAGAGCGCATCGACAAGTCGATGCAAAGGAAAGCGGCGACAAGTCGTGCGTACTCCAAAGTTATTCATTTAGCGACTTATCCTACAAGGCTATTTCGCAGCTGTTAACGCCCTTCGTCGAGATCCCAATTGTCATGTTCATATTCAGGCATATCGTCAAGATCGCCTTCGTCGAACTTCCCATCGAACTCGTCGTCATCAGAAGAAGGTTCCCCTTCCTCTCCCCAACCATTTTTGGCCATGTCTAGCACGTCAGGGCGATGTTTTTGATTGTCACGCTTCGTTGGGTCTTTTCCTTTTAAGTGGAAGACGATAGGGACTCCTGTAAATCCATAAGTATCGCGGAACTGGTTGTAAAGGTACTTTTTGTAGCTGTCGACCATCAATTGCGGGTTGTTGACAAAGAAGACGAAGACAGGAGGGTGGACATCCACTTGAGCCATGTAGTAAATGCGTAAACGCTTTCCTTGCTCCATTGGAGGGTGGTTTCTTTGAAGCGCGCCTGCAACAAACTTGTTGAGTTGGTGAGTCGGGATCCGCTTTTTGGAGTCTTCGTAAACAGATTTGATGATTGGGAAAATCTTTTCGATATTTCTTCCCGTTTTTGCCGAAATAAACAACTTAGGGCAATGTTTCAGGAAGGGGACTTCCTCTTCAATACCCTGAAGGCAGTGCTCCATACGGAACCCTTCGTTGAGGTCCCATTTATTGAATAGAAGGATACAACCCCGTCCGGATGCTTCGATGTCGTTCGCAATTTTCTTTTCTTGCGTCGTCATCCCTTGCATAGAATCGAGCATCAGTAAGCAGATGTCGGCTCGCTCAATCGCACGTTCCGTACGAATAGCTGCGAATTTGTCTACCACTTCATGTTCCGCTTTCTTTCTTCTCACTCCCGCAGTGTCGATCAAAATAAATTTTTGACCTTCGTGCTCGAAAGGAATGTCGATGCTGTCGCGTGTGGTGCCGGCGATAGGGCTGACAATGCAGCGCTCTTCGTCGAGGAGGTAATTGACAAGTGAGGATTTCCCTACGTTAGGTCTTCCGACGATCGAAATTTTGATCGATTCATCTTCGAGATATTCGGCAGGTTTATCACGGAATGAAGCGAGAGCTTCCTCTAAAAGCTCAGCAATATGCAGTCCTTGAATTGCAGAAACGCCAACAATTTTTTTGATTCCGAGGGAGTAGTACTCGTAAATTTGATTTTGATTTTCGAGGTTGTCGATTTTGTTGACTGCCAGACAAACCGGTTTTTTGGTTCGCAACAGAATAGAGGCGACTTCTTTGTCCAAGTCTGTGATCCCGACTCGAGAGTCGACTACCATAATCAGCGTGTCGGCTTCTTCGATTGCGATTTCGGCTTGCCGCTTGATCTCTTCGTTAAAGTCTGCTTTCGAGCGAGAATTGATCCCTCCCGTGTCGATCACTTCGAAGGGAAAGCCAAAAAGATCGGTGACAGCGTAAAGGCGGTCGCGAGTAATCCCTTCCGCCTCATCGACGATAGCGATTCTTTTTTTGACAATTCTGTTGAATAGCGCGGACTTCCCTACGTTTGGACGTCCGACAATGGCGAGTTTTGTTAATTTTTGCATCGTTTAATCTTTAAGAAATAGCTTGCATTAGAATTCAATAACTATAACAATATAGTCATTTCTTGTCATTGATTTTCAGTAACCTGGAGAAGTTTGTTCGATGGGCCTCAATTATCAATTTGATAAATTATCTCTGTTAGCCTGTAAACGTGATCTGGAGGGGGTTACCCTCTCTTCGCTGCGTCAAGACTTGATTTCAGGGATGTCCGTTGCTCTCTTAACACTGCCACAAGCCATGGCGTACTCCATGCTCGCGGGACTTCCGCTCTACTGTGGACTCGTGGCTTCGATTTTTTCTGCTATCGTCACCTCGCTATTTTGCTCCTCCCGCCACCTTATTGTAGGACCTAGCAACGCCATCGCTATTTTAATGCAGTACGGCACTTCCGAAATTTTGTTTACCTACTATCGCCACTTGACGGGTCTGGAGAGGGAAATTGTCTCGGTTCAAATTTTGACGCAACTGACGCTATTCATTGGTCTTATCCAACTTGTCGTCGCACTCTGTAAATGGGGGCGCCTCATCCAATTTGTCAGCCACTCCGTTGTGGTCGGTTACCTAGCAGGAACGGCAATCGCTGTTGTGATCAATCAACTCTACGGTGCTTTTGGAATCACACGTTCTCCGGATGTGCAATCGTTATATGAACGGGGAGCCTACTTTATTTCTCACTTGAGCTCTATCCATATTCCTACTGCTGTTGTAGGGGTGTCGTCGCTTGGATTGTTGATTTTGCTGCGAAAAATTAATCCTCGTATCCCCGGCGCTTTAATCACTTTTACGATTATGGGGGGGCTCGTTTATCTTTTCAACGTGTCCGCGACCTCTGCTCCGGGTTTTGTTGCCGAAGCCGAAGATTTTGAAAAAATTCAAAAAATCATGCTGGTAGGGGATTTTGACGCTTCATTTGAAATTATCCCTCACTTCGCATTGCCCTATTTCGATACGGGAATTATCAACCAAGTGATCACTGTTGCTTTTGCTGTGGCTCTTCTGAGCGTGATGGAAACGATTTCCGTCGCTAAATCAACAGCTGCAAATTCGGGTCAAAGGCTATCCGTGAACCAAGATATCTTGGGTTTGAGCTTAGGGAACATCCTCTCGGCCTTTATCAGCGGTGTTCCTATTGCCGGTAGCTCTTCTAGGACGGCATTGAATTTTAGTAACGGCGCACAGTCAAGATTTGCAGGAGTTTTTGGAGGCGTATTCGCTGCTGCAATTCTTTATGGTTGCGGCTCTTTAGTGCAATTGGTTCCTATCGCCTCTCTGTCAGCACTACTGCTGTTTACATCGGTCTATATCGTCAATTCCAAGCAGTTTCTAGTGTGCCATAAAGCAACTTTTGCTGATAAATTTGCATTGTGGGCCACACTGTTGGCGTGCTTGTTTTTTAATTTGGATACAGCCTTTTATATCGGTATTTTCTTTTCGATTTTCTCTTATTTAAATAAAGCAGCGATACCTCTATTAAGCGAGTACGAAGTGGATGAAGAGGGTGTGCTCCATCAAGTGAGCGATCAGAAAGATGCGCAAGAGCTTAGGCCTATTCGCGTGATAAAAGTGGAAGGAGAGTTGTTCTTTGGGGCTGCTGATTTGTTTCAAAGTACACTCAAAGCTTTTGCTGAAGACGATACCTATACCAAAGTGATTATTTTACAGCTCAAAAATGCACGCGATATCGACGGAACGGCATGCTTGGCGTTGCAACAGTTGTATGAATATCTGAAAGGGTCGGGACGGCATCTGATCGCTTGCGGAATCACACACCACGTTTGGGAAGTATTAAGCGATTCCGGTCTTGTCGAACAGTTCGGAAAAGAAAATTTGATTATCTTTGATGAGAGACATCCCCACTACTTCATGGTGAAAGCGTTATCGCGAGCGAGAGAGCTTGTGAAACTAAGCAACGAGCCGATTGTGGAAGAGATAGTGCCGTCAGCTGAGGCGCAGCCGGTCCTCGCAACAGAACAATAAAACGATGTAACGATGTAACGATGTAACGATGTAACGATGTAACGATGTAACGATGT
>CAMFKA010000012.1 GCA_945957185.1 uncultured Chlamydiaceae bacterium
CATCCGGGACAAATCGAGCATCTTTGCAAGATTGTGCCTCCGGAAATTTCTCTCATCACCCACGTTGCTGCTGTCCATGTTGTAAATTTTGAGTCTATAGAAGGAATTGCAGGTGCAAAAGCCGAGATATTCTCCCATCCCTCGACAAAAATAGGCTTCATCAATGGCCGTGCGCAATGTTTGCCGATTCTGCTTAACACAGGAACGTGCAGCAAAGTGGTCGTTCATGAGGAAGAGACTCAACGCCGCTACCCCAAATTGTTTCAGGGGACACACTTATATCAAAATCTTGCGTTGGCATTGGAAGTAGCGCTGCATGTGGGGATCTCTCCCAATGAGTTAGATGCTGCCGTTCCAAAACTATCTCTTGCTGCAAATCGTATGGAGCTAGTTGAAATAGGGGGAGTCACTATTTTGAATGACGCTTACAACGCCTCTGAAATATCAACAATAGCAGCATTAGACTCTTTGCCACGTTGTGTGCCTGGAAAGAAAATTGCGGTGATCGGTCAGATGATGGATTTAGGTAAACATTCGGAAAAAGCCCACGCGACTGTTGCGGGGCATGCGCTCGAAAAAGTGGATGTGATGATTTGCTATGGGGAGGCGTGTCGACCTATCTACGATCTTTGGCTTGCGGCAAAGCGGCCTGTGTTTTGGACCAACGATCGAGAGCTGCTGTTGCGTCATCTGAAAGATCAACTTAAAACGGGAGATTACCTGCTTCTTAAAGGGTCGAGAAGTAATAAGCTCTCAGAATTAATCCCAGAAATACGGACACTATTATGATACTACTGCTACTTGATTACTTTAAGGATTTTGGGATTCACGTTCCTGCTGTTTTTGGATATGTTTCGACGAGGATGATGTGTGCTGCGGTGACAGCTTTGCTGATTAGCATTTTTTTAGGCCCTCGCTTTATCAAAAAACTTTACGAATGGAAAATTGGGCAATCGATACGGACAGAGGATTGTCCGTTATTAGGAAAGCTGCACGAAAAGAAAAAAGACACTCCTACGATGGGGGGTGTCCTCATCATTTTTGCGATTCTGGTTTCGATGGTGCTATGGTGTGATTGGAGTCAAGCTTTTACGTGGCTGTTAGCATTCACGGCAGGGGTTTTGGGGTGTTTAGGGGGGTATGACGATTACCTTAAATTGCGGTATCGCGATACAAAAGGACTTTCCGGTCGCAAGAAAATGTTGGTTCAAGGAATTGTTTCTTTTCTAGTTGTGGCGTACTTGACAATCCCTGATATCAGTATTTTCATCGAAGAGACGCTTAAAATACAGGCTCCCTACGCAAAAGACTCCGAAGGGGTCTACTCGGTTTGGGAGTACTCCCAACGCCTCTATTTCCCGTTTTTTAAAGAACCTCTCACTTGGTTTGTTGGCAGCGCACTCTTTTTTGTGATTCCTCTCTTCATGATGTTTGTGATCACCGGATCTTCCAATGCTGTCAACCTCACTGATGGGCTTGACGGTCTGGCTTCGGGCTTGTTGGTTCTTGTTGCAGCTGCTTTGGCAATTGTTGCTTTCGTTTCTAATAACGTCTACTTTTCCAATTTTTTGAATATTCTCTATATCGATGGCTCGGGGGAGATCGCGGTATTTCTGTGCGCTCTGGCAGGGGCTTCTTTGGGATTTCTGTGGTACAATTGCCCTCCGGCTCAGGTGTTCATGGGGGACACGGGCTCATTGGCGCTAGGAGGCGTGATAGGCGTTGCTGCTGTGTTGCTTAAAAGGGAATTTTTGCTGGCTATTGTAGGAGCAATTTTTGTTGCGGAAGCTCTTTCCGTGATTCTACAAGTCGTAAGCTACCGCTATCGCGACAAAAAGCGGATCTTTTTATGCGCCCCTCTTCACCACCACTTTGAATACAAAGGGTGGCCCGAAACGAAGGTGGTGATCCGGTTTTGGATTATCGGTTTGTTGATGGCGATTATTGGGATTGCGTCCCTCAAATTTCAATAGCATGGGAAAAATATGCAGGCATTAGTCATCGGTTTTGGTGTCAGCGGACGTGCTGCAGCGCGTTTGTTGCTTGAACTGGGATACTCCGTTGTTGCAGTGGACAAAAATGAAAAGAGCCTGCGCGGTGAGCTCCAAGTTTCTGAACTTTTGGAAAAGGGCGTAGTCCTTTGTTCGGAACTCGACCCTTTCCCTTCCGGCTCTTTGAATTTGACTCTCCTTTCTCCTGGAATTTCTCTGAATCACCCTTGGTGTGAAGAGAGCCGTCGTAGGGGAGTCGAACCGATGAGCGAAATCGAACTGGCAGCGCGGTTCATTCGGCGCCCCTACTTGGGAATTACCGGAACAAATGGGAAGACGACAGTGACATTGCTCACATCGCACATGCTGAATCATTTAGGTGTTGTTTCGTCTGCGCTTGGCAATTCGGGAGTCCCTCTTTCCTCTTTGTATTTTGCAAATGATCCTTCCGAAACCATCGCTTTAGAGCTCAGTTCTTACCAGTTAGAAACAACGTCGACACCTTGTTTACAGTCGGCAATCATTCTTAATATCACCCCTGACCACCTTGATCGCTACGGAAATATGGAAGCTTACGCGCAGGCAAAGATGAAAATTTTTGACTTGGTGAAGGGGGAAGGGGAGTGCTGGGTTCACGAGAATGTGCACCGCGATTTCTATCAACAGCTCCCTAGGGGCAAAGTTCTTCGGTATGGGGAATCGCAGGGATGCGACCTTCGGCGAGATGGAAGACAAGTGTTTTATAAAGAAAAGGTTGCATTCTTATTGCCAAAAATGTATGAAGAAGGCTTCCGGCATGACGTGGAAAATATAATGGCAGCATACGCCCTGTGCCGTCCGTACTGTAGGACGGGGGAGGAGTTTGTCGAGGGATTGCTCTCGTTTCAAAAGCCTCCACATAGGCTGCAGTATGTGCGCACGTGGAATGGAATCGATTTTTATAACGACAGCAAGGGCACCAATGTTGACGCAGTGGTGAGGGCTGTGGAGGGGATCGATCGTCCTATTGTGTTGATTGCCGGAGGAGTAGATAAAAAAACTGGTTATGCTCCTTGGATTCCTGCTTTTCAGAGTAGGGTGAAGGGGATTTGCGTGATCGGAGAAGCTGCTAATAATATTAATAAAGAACTCTCGGAACACTATTTGGTTAAACAATTTGGAAGTTTGCTCAGCGCTGTTGAAGGTGCTACGCAATGGGCTGCACAGGGGGATGTTGTATTGCTTTCCCCGGGGTGTGCAAGCATGGACATGTTTAAGGATTACGCAGACCGGGGGAATCAGTTTGTAACGATTGTAAATGCATTGTAAGGGGTGAATTATGAACCGACGAGACACAATTTTAATTGCTGTATTTGTCAACACAGGAGTGTTGGGACTTCTTTTTTTGATGGGAGTGAATTCGGAAGAGCTTGACTCCACCAAAGTTGAAACGGTTCAGATTGCTCAGGTAAGCCCATTACCGAAACTAGAGATCGCTGAAGCAACCCCTATTGTTATCCCAAAGGTCTATGAAGAGCCCCCTGAAATTGAAGAGGAACCCGACTTCGATTTTGATGGCGAAGTGTTTAATCAAAAGCCGTCCGATCCCGAACCTGCACTATTCCCCAATGGATTCTTTGAAGTGAAAGTGAAGCGGGGAGACTTCCTAGAAAAAATCGCTCGCGCCAACGGCACCACTGTCGAAGAGATCAAAAACGTGAATCGACTGAGTTCGGAAAAAATCGCTGTAGGCCAGATTCTACGTATCCCAAACAAGACATCTAAGAAAGCCGAACCTGTTGCAGAGGTTACAAAAGTCACTCAGGCTCCTGTCACTGCATCTAAAACCACTTCGGAAGCGGAAGCTGTTTACTACGTGGTGAAGAGCGGAGACAACCCATGGAAAATTGCTAAGCAATTCAACATCCGTGTCGATCAGCTGCTGAAACTGAATAACTTGAACGAGACAAAAGCGAAAAATCTTAAAGTGGGCGACCGCTTACGCGTCAAATAGGTAGTATGCGGACAGCTCTTCTCTTTAATGTTGCCGTTTTATTTGCTGCCGGTGTGATCATGATTTTCAGTACCACCTCGGCAGATTTGCTCGACCACGCTCTAGGTGAAAAGTCGGATGCAATACTCCTTAAACAGCTCCTCTGGGGCTTTTTGGGAGCTTGTATGGGGTGGACAGCGTATCGCATAGGATACCGGAAATGCATATCGCTTAGCCCTTACCTTCTCGGAATACTTGTCGTTTTGCTTATCCTTGTTCTGATCCCCGGCGTAGGGCGCGAGGTCAACGGTTCCAAACGATGGATCAGCATCGCAGGATTTTCGCTACAGCCGTCCGAATTCGTCAAATACATCTCTCCCGCATTTTTTCTTTTTTTTCTCCGCTCACATCCAGCTTCCACGCTTAGCTTTCGACAATTTTTGCTGCTGGCGACGATTTTAGCAATCCCCCTCGTCCTTGTCGTTGTCGAACCCAATAACGGCACTGCAGCGGTTATTGGACTGGTTTTTGCGGTGATGTGTTACATCACGGCGATTCGATTTCGGTTTTGGGCTCTTCCTCTCCTTATCGCTATCGCTTTGGGCGGTGCCTTCGCGCTAAACCACCCTTACGTCGTTTCCCGCATCAACGTCTACTTGCATCCAGAATTGGATCTTAAAGGAAAGGGGCATCAGCCGCACCAAGCAAAAATTGCGGCGGGGTCGGGAGGTGTATTGGGGAGAGGTCCGGGGAAGAGTTTGCAAAAGTTGAGTTATCTCCCCGAAGCGCAAAACGACTATATCGCAGCGATTTTTGCTGAAGAGTACGGCTTTTTGGGGATTATGACGTTGATACTGCTGTATATGACCCTTTCCGCAATGGGATTTACCCTTGCGATGAAGGCGTCATGCGCTGAAGCGGTGTATTATGGATCGGTCATTAGCTTTTTGATAGGTTTCCAAGCGTTTATGAATTTGGGAGTAGTGTCAGGGCTCCTGCCGAGCACCGGATTAAACCTTCCGCTCCTCAGTCAAGGAGGGAGTTCGATGATGGCAACGCTGATGGGGATAGGGATCTTATGCTCCATTGAAAAGGAGGCCGAGTGCATCAGCCTAAGAGGGTAATTCTTGCTGCGGGGGGCTCCGGGGGCCATTTGTACCCTGCGATGGCGACGGCTGACGAGCTTTTGCAAAGCGGAGGTGCGGAGGTGTTGTTTGTCGCTGCAGGGCTTTCTACGAGCAAATTTTTCGATCGCGAACGGTATGCGTTTAAAGACGTTCCTAGTGGAGGTGGCTTTAGAACGCTATTTCCGCTGATGAAAGGTGTATCCCGCTCTGTGGCTTTATTGCGAGAGTTTCGTCCCGATATTGTGGTGGGTTTTGGAAGTTATCACTCCCTTCCTCCTTTGCTGGCAGCAAAGATACTGGGGATTCCTATCGCTTTGCACGAAGCTAATAGCGTTCCGGGAAAAGTTGTTAGGTGGTTGACGCCGTATTCTGTTTTTACAGGAGTTCAATTTCCCGATGCTGCGCGATGGCTAACGGGGTGCGTAAAAGAGATTCCTTTGCCTCTTAGAGAGGGGTATGGCAAGGGAGGGATCAACCGAGTAGCCGCTGCAGCTTATTATGGAGTAGATCCCGAAGCTCCCACAGTTTTAATTTTTGGGGGATCTCAAGGCGCCCATGCCATCAACCGCGCTGTCGACGATCACTTTACTTCTCTGATCAAAGCACAACTGCCCAATGTGCAGTTTTTACATTTTTGTGGAACAGAATCAGAGGTGGACCGCTTGGCCGCTGCGTATCGGGCTCAAGGAATAATGGCGGTGGTAAAAAGTCATGAGTCCTCTATGAACTACGCCTGGAGCTGTTCCGACCTCGCTGTCACACGTGCGGGAGCTTCGACAATTGCAGAACAACTTGCTTTTGAAATCCCGGCGGTATATATTCCTTTTCCCGAGGCTGCGGATAATCATCAATATCTAAATGCTTTGTTTGTTGCAAATGACGTAAAAGGAGGGGAACTTCTCCTCCAACACGAACTTCATTCCACTCTGTTGGCGCAGAAAATCCTTGCGATTTTGTCCAAAGATGGGCACAACGTCAATATGGTTCAGCACATTCAAAAGTATAAACAGGCTCATTGTAAGCAAACTCTTTCCGAATGGATTTTGAAATTATGAACAAACACTATCATTTTATCGGTATCGGCGGCATTGGTATGAGCGGTCTCGCAACCCTCCTTTTGCAGCAAAAACACAAAGTCACCGGAAGCGACCGCACCCGAAATAAATGTACGGAAGGGATTATCGAAAGGGGAGGAGTGGTCTTTCAGGGGCATGATGAAAAAAATGTCACTCCGGAAATGACTGTCGTCTACACCACCGGCATCGATCCGGCTAACCCGGAGCTTTCCGCAGCTCAGAAGTATGGCTGCCCCATCATTCACCGCTCGGAGTTACTCAAACTTCTCAGCGCTCCTTACCATTTCCTCTCTGTTGCGGGTACTCACGGAAAAACAACGACGTCAGCGCTATTAACATGGGTGCTTAAGCAAGCTGATCTGGACCCCTCGTACTCTGTGGGAGGGATGATCAACCCTAATCTTGAAAACGCCCAATGGGGAACGGGGAAATATTTTGTGGCAGAATCGTGTGAGAGCGATGGCACCTTCCTCAACTACACGCCCTATGGTGCTATCATCACCAACATCGATTCCGACCATCTCGACCACTATTCTAGCTTGGATCGCCTCGTTGCTGCCTTTAAAACCTTTGCTGATCGTGTTCAGGAAGACTCTCTTTTACTTTGGTGTGGCGATGAACCCGAACTTATGAAAATGATGGACCGGGGAATCAGCTACGGATTCGACGATTCGTGTGCTTCTCAGGGGATGAATTTTACTCAAAAAGGGTGGAATATCACTTTTGATGTTGTCTACAAAGGGAAGTTATACTCGAATGTCACTGTTGCATTAGCTGGGAAGCACAATGCCCTTAACGCCCTTGCCGTCTTCACATTGTGCTTGAATTTAGGAATCCCCGAATCGGTATTAAGAGAGGCGTTACGCACATTTCCGGGAGTCCAACGACGCGCTGAGAGAAAGAAAGGAAACGTTCCCGTTCTCTTCATTGACGACTACGCGCATCACCCCACCGAAGTGCGTGTGACTTTGCGGGCGATCCGCAACTCTATAGGGGCGCGAAGGATGATTGCCGTCTTTCAGCCGCACCGCTATTCCAGAACGCGAGACACCATCGCCGAATACCCCGGTATGCTTAATGAGGCCGATATTGCTCTGTTCACCGATGTTTATAGTGCCGGTGAACCGGCGAATCCCGATGTAACGGTTGAAAAAATTCAACAGCAACTGCGTGCCGACTATTGCCCTAGAGCGCAACTGCCTGAAAAAATAGCATCTCTGTTGGAAGTTAACGATGTCGTAGTTAGCCTTGGCGCTGGAGACATCACACATCTGTTCGATGAAACCGTTCCGTTGATCATCAAAAACCCTCCCAAACGGATCAAAATCGGATTGATTTTCGGCGGAGCCAGCGTTGAACACGAAATTTCCCTCATCTCCGCTCGCAACGTATTTGAGGGGTTTGATAAAAGCATCTACGAAGTTCACCATTTTGGAATTTCGAAAAACGGCTCCTGGCATTACGGTGAAGAGTTTCTTCACAAACCTCTTATCGATGCCGGTTCCTGCACCTCTATTACGCCGGAAATTATCGCCAAACTCCAGGAGTGCGACATCTTGTTCCCTGTGCTTCATGGACCCTTCGGCGAAGATGGTTCCATCCAAGGCTTTTTTGAGATTTTAGGGATCCCTTACGTCGGCTGCAACCACCGCGCTGCTGCGTTTTGCATGGATAAAGCATTGACGAAGAAATTGATGCTTATGAATGCAATTCCTACTTCGTTATTCATCAGCTTCTCGTCTCACGATTGGGAAGTAAATCCCGACCACCATGTCGACAGCATCGTACAGCATTTGCAGTTCCCTGTTTTTGTCAAACCTATTCATTTGGGTTCTTCCATAGGGGTCTCAAAAGTGGAGTGCGTTGAAGAGTTATCAAAAGCGATCGATCACGCTTTCACTGTCGATACACACATTTTAGTCGAAAATGGAATCTCGGGGCGAGAGATCGAATTCGCAGCTTTAGGGAATAGCGATGTCACGGTGTTTCCTCCCGGTGAAGTGATGACAGGCGGCGAAATCTACGACTACGAAAGAAAATACGGTCCCGATGCCTTCATCGCCGTGCCACGCGCCGATCTCCCTCCTGAAGTAGTGGAAGATGGCATCGCCCTCGCGAAAGAGGCTTATAAAATTGCGGGGTGCACAGGAATGGCACGGATCGACTTTTTTCTGGATGACAACAACCAATACTGGTTGAATGAGCTGAATCCGATTCCGGGATTCACGCCCCACAGCGCTTTTCCGGCAATGTGTGCAGAGAACGGCCTTAAATTGACAGCTCTTCTCGACCGCCTTGTCCAGCTCGCTCTTGATGCTCACCGCAAAAAGAAGGGGTTGTTGGTGCGATGACCAAACTTCCGGTAAGAACAGCGCTCCTCTGGATTTGGGGATCGACCATCGTTTTTTCCGGGGGAGTCGTTCTAGCGCTGCAGCTGAAGCAAAAGTGGAATTCCGAGATTCGCCGCAATCCCAAATTCGTCATTCAATCGATTGTGCAAAAATGCGATTCGGTGGAGTCGTTGTCCACAGATTACATTGCCGAGTGTCTGGGTTTGTCGCTCGATGCATCGTACACTCCGTTTCAAAAGTCTACGGGTGATCTAAAACGCATTTTAGAGTCTTCGCCTTTGATTAAAGAAGCGACGGTGTCGAGGATCATCCCCAACAGCCTTTACATCGAATATACCATGCGTCAACCGATTGCGTTGGTGCACGATTTCCAAAACACCGCTTTTGATGCCGAAGGGGAACTTTTTCCTCTGCAGCCCTTTAGAACACCAAAGGTGCTTACAGAGGTCGCTTTCGGCGACAATATGGAAAAAAAGATGCCGCTGGCGTTGGAAATACTGCAATTTGCCGGAGGGCAAGTTTGGGCAAAGCCTTTAAAGCGGCTGCAACGGATCGATTTAAGTCGAATTGATCGCCCGAAACTCAGTCAAAGGGAATTGATCTTTGTTTTTCAAACCGATTCCGATGCAATGGTTTATCTGAGGTTACCCGTTAACGATTGGAAAGATAGGTTGACGCTGGTTGAAAAGATCCCTTCCGATTATTTGACGGATAAGGTTGTCGACCTTCGACTGCCTTCAACAGCGTATGTGAGCTCATTTTCTAGATAAATGCCTTCTTGCATAAATCACCACTGAGCCACTGAGATCACAGAGGAGGAATGAGCTGGAGAGGATTCAGGGTACATAACGCAAATGAAAACTTTATTTCAGTAGAGTTTTTTTCTCGAACCTTATGTCAACAATGAAACGGCAATTGAATGATATGATCACTCTCATATCCCTCAGAAACTCTCTGTGATCTCACTGGCTCAGTGGTTAATTATGCAACAAGGCATTTTGGAATCTTGAATGCCTTCCTGTCTCTTCTGGAGTTATTTTAAATGCATTCTCATAATACATATAACGGGTTTCTGTTGGTAGATGGAATATAGGAGTTACACGCGCAATTTTTTGATTGGCATCAATAATAAAACGCTCCTCACTGACTGCAGACGTCTTAGGATATTTTGATTGTTTAAAAGATGGGGTTTGCTTCTCCCACTTAGTATTCAAATGAACCAACGCAAAATTATCCTCTATCGAAAGATAAGAATTTGGAGGATCGTTCCGTGTGGGTTTGTCAAATTTCGCTATCGCAAATAAACAGCCATTGATCTGAAACAATTTAAGGTTGTCGTTGTTGCTTAATCGATGGTATTCAAATTGTGAAAAAGCCAAAAGGCGTGTTCGACAATCTCGAAGATTATCAAGTTGTTCTCCATTTTTTGAATACAAGCACTCTTGATTCTTCATGAATACGTAGTACGTACGATGGGTGATATTGGTTATATCTAAGTTGTCTGTATAGTAATTATCAAAAAAGTCGTGAATTTCTTTACGTTTTGCCGCCATCGCTTGAAGCATAGCGAGATTATCTGCTCCGGCAATACCTTTTACTTGTTCAACGGTTAATCCCAAACGTTTCGCCGCACTATTTTTGTTGATGTAGATCGCTTTACCACCGACCGTCATTTTGACGTGTGTAAAGTGGTAAATGATTTTGTCGAAAATCGAAGCCTCACTTGCTTTGACGCAAGCTACATTAAATCGAAGATCGGCAACATCGTCCACCAAAAGATTGATTCTGGATTTTGTTTTTCCGGCGCTGTGTACAATTTCAAATTGAGCAAATTGTTGCATATCAGCTTTAGATGTTGAAATACGCAAATCTGAATTTGTTGCCATAGATTAATCTTCTCTCTTGTTTCACTGTAATTTTAATACAAATTTGTTAAGGATCTGTAAATTTCATGTAAATTTACTGTTTATTGTGAATGTGTTAGTTAATTATTGAATATTAACATTTATTTGTGTTAGAATGTCTATATGAATAATTCTCAAATTCCCGTTAGATCAAACGCTTCTCGTTGGGTTGTTTTTAACACTGCTGTTGAAAATCGAATGAACGATCCCGCAACTTGGCGAATCACAAAGATCGCACTCCATGTGATTTTAGCACTTTCTAATTGTTTGAATTCTCTCTTCAGATGTTGCCGTTCGCAAAATGTTGATCCGCTCTACCTGCCTCGCGAAAATTCTCAAACACCGGTGCCTCAAGAGCTTATTGCACCGCTCGCAGGAACCTCTTCCGCAACACAATTTATTCAAGACGCCCTAGCTAACCTTCACACTCTTCGGATTGCAAAACTCACAGCACAACCGCGAACTTATTTTCAAACTTTGGCGAACGAATTTGGACTCAATTCACAACTGGAGGGAACCACACATAGTGCAACAATTCGGTTGCTGTCACAGTTTTTTGCGACGATCTCTCCGGAAGAACTTCTAGGTCAATACGGTATTGATTCGTTTATGCTGCAAGAAATAAGGGGTGCGATTTTACTGTCATCAGCAACTATCCCTAAAACAAGAGCTTCCATCGCAACGGCATTAGCAGAAGGTAGACCCGTCCTTCTTACTGGAGGGTGGACAGGAGCTCCTCACGGTCACGCGATGATGTATGAAGTAATCCCCGTCGATAACGCTACCGTTCATTTTCGTATCTACAATTTGGGGGCAGGGGCTGAATATCATCAAATTCACGATGTCGATGGGAAGAGTAAAGCAGCTCCCGGAGTGGAGTGGCGCTCTATCCAAAAAGATGTGTTGCTCGGATCTAATGTTTTGAAAGCAATGATTGAAATGCAAACCGAACTGCGTGATCCCAAAGAAGGTGTCGATACGAAATACAGCGCAAAAGATATCTATCAAGGGCTGTTTGAACTGCTTTCTCCCACAAGTAGTCATGTTATTCACGGAAACGTTCCTTTTAAAACGTTACAACACTCGGGGATCTGTACGTGGAGATCGATAGAAGCGTTTTTGTCGACGCGATTGTCAGAAGCTCAATACAAAAAACTTATTCTCGATGTCAAACTAAGCAGCCTTTGCGCCCTTTGCGATATTCTGGAGCGCTCTCCTGCCGATGATTTATCACTCAAAATCTTGACATTGATTAACAAAGGGCGTTTAAAACTTGCACGCAAGGTTGACAATGCTTTTGAAAGAAGCTTTGTTTCCGAAGCTTATGCGCTTGAGGCGATACAGTTACTAAAAGAGGTTTCTCGTTTAGTGAAAAGTCGCTCTTCTTTGGTTTATGCTGAGATATCTACAAAAGCAGAAAATCCATCCACGGTTCAAAGTCCACATATAAGTACCCCTGAGGTTCCCCCACTGGAATGCCTTTTTGCTTCGCAAAGTTCTCAAGGGAGTGGTGTTTTAAATGCTGACGCGTATCATTATTTAAACGCGTATTCGTATTTAAATCAGTGTTTTGTCACAGATGTACAAACAACGCAGGAAAACCTCGAAAAAGCGGCGGCATATGCGGAATGTCTATGGTTGAAGAACGGAGGATACGATGCATTGAATGGCGCGCTCATTCAATATATCCGCAAACTGCCTTCTAGCCTCGAATTTTGGTCGTCTATGAATTGTCTTGGTCAGTCTACGACTTCAAAGATATCGGAATGTTTGCTGATTTTGGGAGAAGTGGCATTTAAAACTGCATTTATGGTGGAAAATTCCCCTTTAGTTCACCCTGAAAATGTTTACTGCCAAAGCAAACTAAAGCATATATTTTTGATTTTAAGCGGAATGAATTCAAAATTGCGCGATAAAGTAAAAGTAAAAAGTAGAGGTTTAAGTAATGATAACGTTTATTGTATGGTTTTCGGCAAAGAATATACTCCTATTTTTGGTGAGAAAATCTTCTCTTTTGCAAAATATGATCTTTTTGGAGCAAAAGGCTTACCAGACAATTTGTCTTTGGAAATGAAAGTAAGTAAAAATCATCCTAATAAAAATTCTGAATTAGAGAATCACATATTCGAATTTTTATTGAAAGTAGACCCTCATCTCCACGGAGCTATGGGTAAGATTTTGAGCTCAAGTGGCAATGACCCTTCAATGACTGACCTGCAAAAAAATATAATGCTCTTAAAAAGTAAAGCCCTTCCTTTTTGGATGCAGGGGTATCGGCATTGCGCGCTCGCTGAAACGTGGCTTATTTACAATCAGGTAGGTCGTATTTCAAGTCTTGATCCTAAAATGCATTTGAAATTTTTATTTCTTCCAGGCAATGCAAATGATGAAGCAGTAACTGTCGGATTAACAGGAGTGTACCAAGAGATATTTGTTGATAACCCTAAATTAAACAAACGGTTGGAATCGTATCCATCTTGGATTGGTTACGCTTATAAGTTTGAAGGGTGGTTCAGGCCGATCAAAAATGTGACCTTACGTTCAATGATGGAAAAATTTGCTTATTGGTATAACCGTGAAAAGGGGGTGCTGAGCGAAAACTTTGCAAATGGTGAACTTTATGAAATTGCAATGCTGTTCGTAACGAACGAACAGCGGCCTTCAAAACTGTTTGCTTATTTTACTAAATATCCTTCGAAGTTGAACGACCCTGATTTTCAAGTGCTTTTTAAGTTTCTTTTCTATGATAGTTGCGTAACGAAAGCTATCAAAAATGGGACAAACCATTATTTATGTGAAATAGCTTCCAAATTCATCCAAGAGCGCTTTTACGCCTCTTTTCAACAAGATGAAATTCAGGCTTGTGTATTCCTTAATCAAATTGCAGGAGCTTTAGAGACTTTTTTTCCCAATGATCCAGTTTTTAATACAACATTCCAACGGTTTGTCGCGCTATTAGGAAAACCCGCGTTAGAATTTAAGGACGCCTTGCATATCTACATGGGGTTGATTGAGTATGTTTATCGACAAGATAGCCCTTCAAATGATCAATTGTTTTTCGCTTTGAAGGGGCTAGTCCATTCTTCATTCGGAGGGCAGTATAACGAGCTTATAGATCCTGAAATGGTGCGCTGCCGCAATAGTTTTAAGTTTAAATTTGCAAAGCAAATCATTCAATTTTTCAGTCTTTCTTCTCAGGTTGATAGCGTTGTTGTAAATGCGGTATTAAAAGATAGAGGGGTAGGTGATGAACGCTGGTCCTGCTCTCCAAACCCAACCGGTGAAATCGTAAACGATCGCAATACAATTATATATGATCCTTTTACAGGACAACTTCAAGGTGTCAATCAACAGTGTCCGATTCCTCATAAAATTTTGAAGGCCCCCGATTTTGCGAGGTTATTTCCCAATTTATACTTTTGTGATGGGGTCATGAATGATGTTTGCAAAATTGTCACTCCAAATCAGGAAGAAAACTATGTTTTTTTAGATGCTCAAAAGCATCTAATAGTAGACCGTAAAAACTTGTCAGATGGATCGTGGTCTCGACTAACGAATTTAAAACGCTATCTTCAGACAGTCAAAATGAACGACGAGACGACAAAATTACAATCTTTGTTCCATAGCATCTACATCGCTGTCAAATATGAAGGGTGGGTCAACAGAGCAACGCCTAATCAAGTGCACCTTTACGAACAAAATAAAACCGGAATGACGCCCTACATATTGGATGTCGACACAATGGTGCTGCATGATACCGACCGTGCTGTTGCTTTACGAAAACCTTCTTCACGGCTCTCTCGAGTCGAAGCTATAGAATTCATTCACGAGTGGTATTCTACCGCAACAGATGCAGCGTCATCGACGCCGGTGTACATAGAGCTTCCCCGCTATAACCTAGAATTCGAAAGAGTTGATGGGGGCTATGTTTCACGGCAGTTTTCGGGTTACTATTTGCGTGAAAATGCGCGCATTGCTAGCTTGGGGCGTTATAAGGAGTATTTAGTCTTAGAAAATGAAGATGGGCACAAAAAAATAATCCTTCCTTGTCCCGAATTGAAGCCTATGAATAAAAATAACTCCGAGACACTCCTTCCTATTTATCAATTTGACTATCAGACCTCTAATATTTTTGACCTTGGTTTGCGTTATTTCGTTTATAGTTTGGATAGCAACGGCGTCCCTTTTGGAAATTCTTTAGAATCTAATTTGTGGCTGGCATTTGTGTTTGTTCTGGTTCATAAATACGATTTATCTGCACAAATTTTAATGGTAATGGGAGATAAACCCGTTCCTTATTCTGAACAAGAACAGGTAGTTTTAGATTACATCGCCAATATCAAAATGTTTAACGGCGACAATTCCGGTGAGGCGCACGGAATCGGGCTTTATGCTCGATTTCTTTTGGCGCGGAACAAATCAGTGACCAAAGAGTTAAGCGCGCACGAGATCGAATGGTTGTTGACAGCATACCAATCCTATTTACAGCACGCTAACAATGCAATAGCGCTTCGATTAACTCCATTTGAAGAGCGTTACCTGTGTAAATGGTTATTAGGTTCTGCTGATTGTAAAGATTCCACATCTTTAATTCCGATTCAAAATCGTTACGATACGTTAACAACCGAGTGTGTAAGGAGTACTCAGCTGATAACAGGTTCTGGGACAACAAATCAAACTCAACAAAAACGCACCCAACTTTTGAATCATTGGAAGGCTGATGCTGCTTTTAATCAGTCAGCAAGAACTCCCTATCTTTTGACCAGGGCAGGTTACCATATCGAAAATCATTTCGGTTACTTCCATCAACTTGCAGCTGGAGCGTCCGGACCGGAAAAAGACACATTGATCACAGCTTGTCATTTTCTCAAAAGCCAAGAGCAATATCGGTTGTTGGGTGAATATTTACTACTGATCAGTGAACGCCCTCATATTTACGTGAGCCCTGCAGTGGTGCGAAAAGAAAAATGGTCGTTAGTACAGCAGCAGGCAAAGGAGCTCTTGCAGCAATATCCTAAACAAAAAGCTCAATATGCCCACCTCAAACAACAACAGCCTGAATTGCGTAGAATTATTTCAAAAAAAGCGACCGTAGGGACATATTCATTTGCTTTTACTCCAAAAAATCAAGCGGAGTTTACGTTTGAGTTGGAAAGCTATTTCACTGCGAATATTTCTGAACAGGGTAGTGATGATGCAAGAGCGTTCAAGGAGTGGTTACAAGAAGTGATGCAGAGCAGAGGAATGTTGACGCCGTTAGAGCAGAGAGAATATAATCGTTTGTTGACCGATAGCGATGAAGTACAAGAATCCGAGCATTACGACATTACCTCCGAACAGTTGACAGCGCTAGAAACGTTTCTTTCCGAAAACACAGAAGACAGTAAATCGAGATTAAATCAACTTCGAACCTCGATTTTGAAGGCTGCTCGCAATGTCCCTCCTCTACAAAAATTGAAGGAGCTGGGTGGACAAAAGAAAATAGCTTTCGCTGAAATTCTCATCAGCTTTGCAAGAAAAAAACCGGAGCTTCTTGCGTCCAAAAATCCGGCGCTCACGCAAGAGGTTTTGGACGCATTATACAACGATTTAGCTGAATATCTGCAGCTCGCAACCATGGAGCAGCAGAGAGAGAGGGTATTGGCAGCAATTCGAAAAGTTAAAAAAGCTACAGGCGAGAAACGTAAAGGATTGATTCAATCTCTAAGAAAAGCAGCGTGCGCTCGACGCGCTTACGCAGTAGAAAAGAACCCTGCGTTGTTGGTGTTTGAGTACTACTCCGAAAAGCTTCTGTGGGATAAGCAAGTAGCAGGATTACAACTATTCCTCGAAAGAAAAGAGGAAAATCCCGTGATGGAATTGATCATGGGATCGGGAAAATCCGAAGTGCTGCTTCCGTTGCTAGCGCTTTTAAGAGCGGATGGTGAATGCATTTCGATGTTGATAGCCCCTCAAACTCTGTTTGAAAATATATCCGGCAACACTCACAAAATTATCAAGGAAGCTTTTGGACAGACATTAAAAACATTACATTTTGATCGAAATACAAAATTGACTCAAACCAAATTGCAATTGATGTTAGATGATTTATTGGACGTACGGGATAATCGCGAAGCGCTAGTGCTGACCAGCAAAACCACCCAATGTTTGATCCTAAAATTTGTTGAGGAAGCTTATCGACACTACCGTGTTAACAAAGGGCACGGGACTCCTCCAAAAACTCTTACGCTTCTTGGGGAGATTCTTGAGCATTTGACCACCTCCGGTCTTCCTATCGTTGACGAAGCCGACTCCATCCTAAAAATTATGCACGTCGTTAGCTTCAACATGGGGAGTATGGTGACTCCAAACGAACATGAAATTGCGTTTATTCATCAAATTTATTCATTTGTGCTCAAGCAACAGGATACTATTTTAACACAAAATGCCTATGACAACGGTCTCAAACTCTTGCTCGCAGATGAAATGATCCATTGGTTTAAAAACTCAAAAGCCGAGACCTTTTGTTTGAATGCGCGAGAAGCTACATGTCTTTCACAGCTTCCTGAAGATCTTTTGCGAAATTATTTTTTTCGGAATGCGGAGCGTAAAACCGAGCTTGATGCATGGTTTAATAGCATTCCGGAGGAGAAAGTAAGAGATCTTGTCGCTCTTGCAGCGGAAGAGGTGTCACACCTTCTTTCGTTTACGCTTCTGAAAGAGTGGAACGTTGCTTACGGCCTCGATCACAATCAGCGCACCCCCATTCCGGTGCCGTTTGAGTTTGCAAAAGTCCCCAAAAAAGGGTCTGTTTTTGCAAACCCGTACATTACCAAAAATTATGCTTTTCAATCGTACATGAAGGAAGGGGTCTCCCAAGAACAAATCTCTGATCAAGTCAAACGTTTGCAAGATCAAGCCCACAGCGAGATGCGAAAAATGGGATTGACCGATTGCACTCTCACAACAGCATGGAAAACGTTCTGCATTTTAAAGGGGAGTTTGGATGTTCCTTTGCTTGGATTTAAAACAGAACACCTTAAACTGATTACGGCACAAGTTAACAGCTCAAAAGAAAATCTCCTTGCATATACAGCGCATTTGGTACTTCCTCAACTAGCTTTATTTAGTCATAAAATCACATGTACACCTATTAATCTCATCAGCTTGATGAGGTGGGCTTCAGGGTGTACAGGGACGTTATGGAATGATAAAAGTATGTATCATATGTTGACCCCTTTCCCTGAAAAGGGAACAGAGGCGATGACGCTTAAAATTCTATGGAAAAACTGCTCCGGGCCCGGCGCTGTCGTCATCGTTAAAAACCGAAACTCGCACAAACTGCTAGTGGAGATGAACAAAATTGCTCACGATGCGGTCATCGATGGCGGAGGTTATTTGAAGGAGCTGTCAAATAAAGAAGTCGCCAATACTATGAGTGCCCTTTCCGGTAAACCGACTGTTCACTATAACGAAATCGGCGAAAAAGTTGTCATTCGCGGAAATGAGGAAATTTCTCTGCGAAATGCCCGCCTGAAAACGCACCAACGCAGAACCTACTACGATCACAGTCATACTGTGGGAGCAAACGTGTTGCAAGACGTTATGGCGGTCGGATTAATAACGATTGGCAAAACAATCCTCCTTCGCGACCTGCTGCAATTTGTATGGAGAATGCGCGGATTAGCGGATTTGCAACGAGTAAAGTTTATTGTTTCCCTGGAAGTGGCTACAATTATCAGGAACGAACTTGAACTGGAAAACGATGAACCTATTCGTTTCGTACACATTCTCGCTTTTGCAATCAAAAATCAGGCCAAACAGCAAGGGACTGATAACCACAAATCTTTCGATTGTCAATTGTGGAATATCCCACAACAATTATTGTTGAGAACTCTTTTTAATAAGACACTTACAGAAAAGGAGAAGTCGTCGGCATATTTGTGTTTAGAAAACGCATGGATTCAAACTGTTGCAACATCTGCGTCAGAAAGTTTTGGTGTCACAAATGTGAAAATCGATGCTGCCGATGATGTCAGACTAAAGATTCATAAAATGCAGACAATCATTCATGAATGTTACCAAACATGTCCTTTTTTAGAACGGATTAGACCTTTAAACGCCTGCTTTGAAGAGATCGAAAAGATAAGAATGCAAATTGCCGACACTTCAAACACTCCTATTT
>CAMFKA010000013.1 GCA_945957185.1 uncultured Chlamydiaceae bacterium
CCCCCCCCCCCCCCCCCCCCCCCCCCCCCCCCCCCCCCCCCCCCCCCCCGCCTCCGCGTTGTCTTGCTATCGTTCCTTGAAGATAGATTCCTAATAATTTAAACAAGGAAATGAATTAGGTTGACGACATAGCGCTTCATGCAAGGCGATTTTGCAGCGATCCCCACTCTTCCATAGATCTCAGGCGGATGGCGCCCTTCTTGGTGAAATCGTCGATTTCAGGATATTCGATTTGACAGATGATCACAGGCGTCGCTTTTGTTCCCATTAACGCCCGGAGGCCTCTTGGAGTGTCTTCAAATCCAATCACACGTTCGTGATTTTCGCAGAATAGCGAAATAGCTTTTTGGTAGCATTCAGGATCAGGTTTTGGTTTTGTATATTGTTCACGGGTGATCCAGTTAGGAATGGTGTTCAGGATGGGGTTTTGGCTCCTGATGGCTTCGATAAGATTACCCGGAGAGTGTGTAACAACACATCTTTTGATTCCGTGCGTGTCTAGGGTCTTCAAAAGAGATTCCACGCCGGGCATTAACTCGGTGTGCCCTTGCTCCACTAGACGAATGAGGGCTGCTTTTTTTTCTTCATACAGCACGTCCCAGTTCGATTCGCTTTCCTTTAGCTCAGGGAAATCTTGAAATATGGCTTCGCGGAATCCGGCGGCTTCGTAGTGGGCGTAACGGCAGTAGTGCTCGAAACTCCAATTGAAATCGACTCCTCTTGCCGCGGACATTTCGCGGTAAGCTTGATAATGTAGATGCTCGGTATTGACTAAAAGGCCGTCAAAATCGAACATAAAGAGCTGATAGCCGAAAATCCAATCCATCGCATTAACCTTGGTGTTTATGAAAAAGAGTATAGCAGTTTTGTCATTTATTGCCATCTTCGCCGGTTGCGAAGAGCAACCGTCCGCTGTGGAAAAAGGGGAGTATATCACCCGGTTTTCAAAAGATAAAACGGAGATTCCTCCCCCTACCCCGCAACCCCCTCACACTTATCCTTGGGATTAAACCCCTGCCCATGCCCATGCCCTTGCCCTTGCCCAAATTTTACGAATTGGTTACCCCGCATCTGGTGCATACTCAAATAATCGAATACTGCTTGGTAAAATTTGGGCAAGGGCAGGGGCAAGGGCAGGGGCATGGGCAAGGGATTTGGGGGTTTAATGATCGAACGGAATAGCAAGGCAAAGACCCATGATCACCACCAAAGAGTAGACAAACATCTCTTTAGCCCAGATGCGATTTTTTTCAGGATCGATATAAAGGCCTCGTAAACATAATCCAAGCCACGCAATACTAAGCAATAAAACAATAATCGTATACAAAGCGCCCGTAAGCCCGATGAACGTCAGCGAAAGAGCGGTAGCAAGAAAAGCGATGATATAAAAGAACATTTGCTTTTTCGTTGTTTCCATCCCTTTGACAACAGGCATGACAGGGATATTTGCTGCGGCATAGTCGTCGTGGCGGTAGATGGCAATCGCAAAGAAGTGGGGCATCTGCCAAAGAACCAAAACAGAGAAGATCAAAGCTGCGCCGAGGTCGAAATTATTGCTGACGGCGCAATATCCGACAACGGGAGGGACAGCGCCTGCGATGCTGCCTACCAGAGTGCCGTAAAAGGAGTGGTATTTCATGAAAGCGTAGAGGACAAGGTAGACAAAGAAACCAATCAATGTCACAAAGACGGTCAACAAATTAGTAAAGACTGCTAAAGTGACCACACCTGAAACGAGCAAGACGGCAGCGAACAAAAAAGCCAAAGCAGGAGAGACAGTGCCCTGGACGAAGCCTCTCTCTTTTGTTCTCTCCATTTTTGCGTCGGCAGCTCTGTCGATGTAGTTGTTAAAGATTCCTGCAGAGCCTATCACGCAGCCTAATCCGGCAAGAGTTGCCGCTAACAACCCCCAGTCAAACACTCCGTGGGAAGCCAATGCGAAGCCTCCGATTGTTGTGACGATATTACCGAAGATAATTCCCGGTTTAGTCAGCATCAAATATGTTTTCATGAGTGCCCCATCATATAATCTAAGTGGTACATAATCCAAAGAGTTCCTGCTACAAGGACAACAAGCAAAATGAACATAAATAAAAAGGTAATCAGGTTCCATGCGGGGCTTTTTTCAGATCCTAAGTGGAGAAAATAAATCAGTTGTACAACTGCTTGTGTGGCGGCGAGTCCGGAAATAGTCAACGCTAAGGTCCATCCGGAAAGAACATTCTGCGAAACTAAAATATAGGCAATCAACGTTAGTGTGATAGAAAGGACAAAGCCTGTGATATAAGACATCACATCGCCATACCCATCGTGGGTAGTTAGATCTTTATGCTGGTGGTGCTTCACTTTAGATGACTCCCATTAAATAAACGAATGTAAAAATAAAAATCCAAACCACATCCAGGAAGTGCCAAAATAGTCCCAGGCAGGTGAGGCGACGAATTACGTGGACATTGAGTCCTTTGGTGAGAATTTGAGCAAACATCACAGCCATCCAAAGCAATCCTGAGGCGATGTGAAATCCGTGAGTGCCTACAAGAGTGAAGTAGGACGAGAGGAAGGCGCTTCGTGTCCAGCTATGCCCCTCTTGAACTAGTTGGGAAAATTCGCTTAGCTCCATGACGAGAAACAGAATTCCTAAGGCAAAAGTGAGCGCAAACCATTTTAAAGTGTGGTTTGCATTGCGTTTATGTGCTGCAAGGACTCCCATTCCCGACGTAAAGCTGCTTGTTAATAGAATGATGGTTTCGACAAGAGTGTAAGGGAGGCTAATAATTTCCTTCGAAGATGGTCCTCCGGCAATATTTTGATGCAGCACTGCATACGTTGCGAACAGCGTAGCAAACAGGATGCAGTCGGTCATTAGATACACCCAAAAACCAAATACAGTTTTCGAGTATGTTTCGCGATCTAATTGCGCGTGGTCGATATGATGGCTGGCGGCGTGTGCGTCGGTCATGAATACTTAATCCTCTTTTCAAATTTCTCATGTTCAATTTTCTGGATTTTCTCGGCGGGAACAAAGAACTCCACGTGGTCATCTGACAACCGAATAGTGGTGAAGAAGATCGCTCCTAGTAACCCCAGAATTGCAAGCCACCAGATGTACCAAATCATTGCGAATCCAAAAATAAGACTGCAAACACCAATGTACATGCCCATAGGGGTGCGTCGAGGCATAGGAATTTCGTAGTAGTGCGGATGCTCCTCTTTCTGCTCGGGGTGTTGCTTCATCTCCCAAAATGCGTCTCTTGTGTGCACCTTTGGTTCAATTGCAAAATTGTAGAACGGGGGAGGGGAGTGCGCCGCCCATTCCAAAGTTCTGCCGTTCCAGGGATCTCCTGTCAGATCTCGATTCTGATTTCTTTGAAGAACGCTGACAAGTAGCTGCACATTTTGCAGAATGACTCCGATGATGATAATTCCAACCCCTGCTGCCACAAGAATGTAGAAAGGTTGCCACTCCATGAATTCGTAGTGATCGAGGCGACGTGTCGCTCCCATAAATCCTAAGATGTACAGCGGCATGAAGGCGACAAGGAATCCCACAATC
Source organism: uncultured Chlamydiaceae bacterium (assembly GCA_945957185.1). Classification (GTDB taxonomy): domain Bacteria; phylum Chlamydiota; class Chlamydiia; order Chlamydiales; family Parachlamydiaceae; genus CAMFKA01. The sequence goes on from CAMFKA010000013.1 coordinate 3,554, forward strand.
CAGAACCAAAATGCCCATTTGCCGATTGTTTCGTTTAATTTGAAGCCGAATACCTTTGGAAACCAATACGAATAGGCGGCAAAGAAGGCGAATAGGACCCCTCCGATCACCATGGAGTGGAAGTGAGCGATCAGGAATAAGCTATTATGCACTTGGAAGTCTGCTGCTGGAACAGACATCAGTACTCCTGTCATTCCCCCTGAAGTGAAAACGAAGACGAAGGCGAGAAACCATAACATCGGTGTTGTAAAATGGACTCTGCCTCCCCACATGGTGAAAAGCCAGTTAAAGATTTTAACTCCTGTTGGTACAGCAATCAGCATCGTCATAATTCCAAAGAAGGCATTGACGACGGGACCTGCCCCCATAGTAAAAAAGTGGTGCAGCCACACGATAAACGAAAGGAATGTGATGGCAACCAGCGCCCACACCATTGATGTGTACCCGAAGAGGCGTTTTTCCGAAAATGTGGCGACGACCTCGGAGAAGACTCCCAAGCCGGGAAGCATCAAAATATACACTTCAGGATGTCCCCACGCCCAAATGAGATTGATGTACAACATGGGGTTGCCGCCGAAGTCGGATGTGAAGAAGTGAGTGTCGACTAAACGATCTAATGTCAATAGCAGCAGTGTTGCAGTGAGGATAGGGAAGGCGAAGATCACCAAAACCATGCTTGTCAGTGCCCCCCAAGTAAATAGGGGCATCTTCATCAACGTCATTCCGGGGCAACGCAACTTTAAAATGGTGACGAGAAAATTGATTCCGGACAACAAACTTCCTATCCCGGAGATCTGCACCGCCCAAATCCAATAATCGACACCGACTCCCGGATTGTATTCTAAACTGGAAAGAGGCGGATATGCTAACCATCCGGCATCAGAAAATTTACCCACGTTAAGGGACATATTCACTAAAAGGGCTCCGACTGAAAAAAGCCAAAAGCTGAGCGAGTTCATAAAAGGAAAAGCGACATCGCGAGCTCCAATTTGGAGTGGCACGATCAGATTCAACAAGCCAAAAACTGTTCCCATTCCCACAAAAAAGATCATCGTTGTTCCGTGGGCACTGAAAACTTGTTGAAAGTGTTCGGGAGAGAGGTAACCAAACGAGTCACCTGCGGAGAGGGCTAAGTGAGCACGAATCATGGCGCCATCAACGATCCCTTTGAAAAGCATCAGCAACGATACGAAGAGATACATGATCCCGATGCGTTTCGGATCCACAGAAACGATCCAATTCTTCCAAAGCGCCGTCCACCCCTGAAAGTAAAATAAGAGGGCGACGACGATTGATGCGCAAATGGCTATGCCGACACCTGCGCTGGTCTCTATGGGGCCGTGCTGTAAAGCTTCAAGGGTAAATCTTCCAAACATGTTATTATCCTATTGTACCATCATGGGCTTCATGACCACCCAATCAAAAAGTTCGTTGTTAGCAAGTTTAAAAGTTTCAACTGGGTTGTATGAGCTAGGTTTCGCAAATTCTTGATACTGCTCTTTGCCAAAAGGTGCTCCTGATTGTCGTACTGAATCGACCCACTTCTCAAACTCCTCCGGAGTAGAGGCCCTCGCTACAAATGTCATCCCCGAAAAACCGGTTCCGCTGATATTGGCGGAGGCGCCATTGTAGTCGCCTGCGTGATCAGCGATTAGATGCAATTTTGTTTTCATCCCCGGCATCGCGTAGATTTGCCCTCCAATTTGGGGAATCCAAAACGAATTCATGGGGGCGTCGGAAGTGATTTCAAAATTGATGGGAGTTTTCTCAGGAAACTGAAAGAAATTGACGGAGACGATATTTTGTTCGGGATAAATAAACAGCCACTTCCATCGCATGGCGACGACTTGTATCCTCAAAGGTTTGACTTCGGAATCTAACGGTTTGAAAGGGTCGAGCTCATGGCTGCTGGTCCAGGTAAGAACCGAAAGAAAGAAAATGATTAAAAATGGAAATCCCCACCAAATCACTTCTAAAAGGTGGCTGTTGTCCCATTCCGGAGTGTATTCCGCATCTTTATTGCCGGCGCGGTACTTGGTGATGACATAGATGGTTAAAACGAATACGGGAATGACGACGAGCAACATCAAAATGAAAGCTGTGAAGATGAGGTCTCTCTCTTTTAATGCGATGAGCCCTTTCGGATTCAACATGGCAATGCTGTCGCTGTGGTCGTAAATAAGATAGAAAAGCCAACCTAACAGTAACAGCGATCCGGCTAGTACCCATTGATATTTTCGACTCATTCGACACGCTCCATTACGGTGTTATTAGACAAAAATGGCCGCAAAAGCGGCCATTTATTCAAGATTACTTATTGTCAGGGACAGCTTGATTGACGACTGCGGCAGCAGCGGCAGCGCCAAGGAGGTTAGCTACCGGGTAAATCCACAGGTAAGACCAGTGGCTCATGTTGAGGATTGTGATCCCCAGTGCTACCGCAGGGTTAAATGCAGCGTTAGAGATGGTTCCTACCGAGTAGGCACCAATTAACACTGTAAAACCGATTGCCCAGCCGTAGAACGAATTTCCCGCTGTCGCTTTTGCTGTTGCCACGTTCAAAACAACGTAGCAAAGTGCAAAAGTAAAGAGGAATTCTCCAATCAATGCTTTTAGCAAGTTAGGCTCTAAAGGAGCAGAAGCGCCGTCGCCTTTAAAGAAAATGACAGTGAAAGCAGCGAGGATGCCGCCGACAAGTTGGGCTGCCCAATAGATCCACAATTCGTTGAGTGGAAGTTTCTTTCTGAGATATACAGCGAAAGATACGGCCGGGTTGTAGTGTCCTCCCGAAACATGTCCTCCGGCAAACACCATGACAGCAAGTGCCGAACCGATAGCGAGAGGTGCTAACAACCCTGCGCTATTTGGGCCGATCACTGTTAACCCGATTGTGAGGACAAGAAAAAATGTCCCGATAAATTCATATAGATATTTCATGAACGCGACTCCTTATAAAATAAATTTTTTCTTATAAAGAAGAGGGGGGGATTTGTCAATTCGAAAAGATCTTGTTGTATAAATCACCACTGAGCCACTGAGATCACTGAGGAGAGCTGAGGTGGTGGGGGTGGTGATTTTTGCAACGATTCTCTAAGAAATGATGGTGTTAAAAATTTATTAATATGTTATAATTTAAGAGAGGTGAGGTGATTTATATGTCAATTGATCCCGTAAGATCTGTAAACAATACAGAAATTACTCTCTACGTTACTTTTATGACTCAATTAGAGGGATCCGAAGAGACAGAACCCTCAGAATCTCCTCAATTATCACCCAAAGTCCCCGAAGGAAAGCAGTTTATCACCTCCCCAAACATCGCCATGTCCGGCATGCGGAGAGACAGAAATATCGAAGCTTTACTAAAACAGACCGAAACTCCCGTTGAAAGCCGAGAAAGAGCTGTCACCGCTGTCCTAAATAAGGACGCTTGGTCCGTTTTTCAAGAAAAAGTCCGCGCCTTTTCAGAAATTTGGGAGAGGAAACTTGTCGATAGATCCCTTAAAATTTTGACCGGAGGCGCAGGTGTTGTCGCCGATTATTTAGCCTATCTCTTCATCTTCCGCAAAGCTGCAGTCACCTCGGCGGGACAAACGTCAGTGCAAAGCACAACGGCAGCTCCAAATCTTAAGACGCTGCGATATGCAGGAGCTGCAGGACTGTGCTCGAACTCGTTAACGTTAATCGAAGCAATCCCTCAAACAGTGTTGGCTATGGTCCAGATTGTCGGAGCCATCAAAAGCGGAGTCGATTTGAGGCAGCAGATCAAAAAAGATCAAGCGCAATTGCTGGAAGTGACGAATCAACTAGGACGAGAATCTTTGTCTGATGATCAACGTAAAATCAGTAGCGAAAAACGTGTCGCTTTGGAAGCCTCTTTAGCTCAAAGTGAAGAACTTTTATCAAGTCTTCCTTTGCAAGGCGTAATCTCCGCAACGTTCGGCGTTTTTTCCGTGATGTCGACAGTTCAAGGCGCTGTCGGAATTGCTGCGATAGCGCTGTTCTCAGGAACTCATGGGCAAGTCACCCCTTTGATTGCTTCTCTAGCACATGTTGCTTCAATTCTGGGAATTGTTGCCGCCTCCGTCGGAGTCGCTTTCGGAGGCGCCTCTTTGGGATTTAATGTGAATACAGCAAAAAATTCACAGGAGAAAATCAAAGAGCTAGAAGGAAAAATCACTGAATTGGAAACGAATTTACCGAATTTAGTAGAAGGGAAGAAAAAACTTGCCGAGTTGGAAGTAAAACGGTTAAAAAACGAGTTGTTGACTGAGCGCGATACCTTGTCGAACATCTGGATTACCATGGCGAGTAATACAGTTTTGACACTGGCAGGAGTGATGGGGCTTTTTGCTGTCGTGGGCGTTGCCAGCGGATTTGGATCAGCGATTCTTGGTGGTATCGGCGTTGTTTTGGTAGCGATCAGTGGATCGATTTCCGTGTATCACTACTTCAAACGTAAAGAGACCGACGCGATTTTGAAGCAAGAGCAAGCGGTGAATCTCCTACCTGAAGCGGAATTGAAAAAGATAGTAGATGGTGTGAAGAGTGATACGATGACCGATGAAGAAATTGTGAATTTTCTTCCTGCATGGGTGAAAGAGGAGCAAAAACCGGAATTTGTCGACAAGTTTAAGGCACATCCTGCGCCCTATCTCATGGAGTATTTTAAAGCATTAGTGAAACCTGCAGAGGAGTCAGGAGTTGATTGAGCTAAGTTACAGCGAATTAAAAAAATTGTTAGACACCTATGCATTCACCTATACAGATGTTCCACGCAGTGATAAGCTCCCTTGTGATACGTTCTTTGTAGCGCTTGGCGAGGATTATCAAAAGCGGCCATTGCTGTTGAATATCAGAATATTCGAGCAGGAAGCTCCTAAAGCTGATGGGGATGGGGCAGACAAGTTTGTCTTTCTCAACTATTTGATCACCTATCCATTTGGAGTGCACCAGCCGGCATTTCCTGATATCGCGCGGTTGATTTTGATGTTAAATAAGATTCTTCCCGTACCGGGTTTTGGTTTGAGCGAGATGGATCGGATGGTTTTTTATCACTATACCCAGTTCACAGTGAATGGAAAGATTGATCCTGACGCCATTTTAGCGCAGATTGCGATGATCGTTCACTATGTCAATCTTCACACAAAAGCCTTTGAGGCGCTTGCGACGAGGGAGAAAACCTTGGAGCAAGTACTAGCGGAAGCCGCCGCCAAAATCGAGTAACCACCAGGTAGAAGAAAAAAGACAGCAATTAAAGAAGAGTTAATAACTGCATTTTTAGAGGGGGAAGATGTGTGCGTGCCGTTTGCCACACTGTTGTTACATCAACTCCAAAATACTCATGGATCAAAAAATTCCTCATTTCGGTCATTTGTTTCCAGGGGATGTGAGGGTGAGACTTTTGAATCGAAAGTGGTATATTGTTGCTCGCTTCACCAATTATTTCAAAATTTCTAACAACCGCATCTATGACAAGCCCATTTTTTTTAAATTCTGAACCGTTCATGTTTTCAGTGTATTTTTCGATTTTGTCTATGGCATCGATGATGTCTTTGACGCGGAAGGACCAGTCTCTAGAAAATTTGTTTTGCTTCACTTAGAATTCTCTCTTTTAAGGCTGGATGAAGGGCTCTTGTACTAACAAGATCAACGGAGCAGCGTAGGATATCTTCAAGGTAGAACTTTAGATCTGCAAAAACGAAAAACCCTTTTTTAGCATCAAAATCGACCAAAATGTCAATATCACTTGTTTTAGTTGCTTCATTTCTAGCTGTAGAGCCAAAAATAGCCAAGCGACGCGTACCCAAACGAGATAAATGCTTCTGATGGGTTTTTAAGAGTTTTTTAGCTTCATTAAATTGTATGCCCATAAAATTATTTTGCTTTAAAAGTCCAGGCAAGTCAAGGCATTTATACCTATGGATTTTAAGTTCTCTGTTTTTGGTTAGCATTATTTACAAATTCCCAATCAACATGATCACAGGTGATTTCTATGTTTTCATAATTGGAAATCGAGCCTTGAGAAGCGTTAGGATTGTACCACAATATCTCAATGTTGAAGGAGTGAGAAGTAGTTGAAAGGTGCATGATCAATCCTTCAGGAAGCAACATTTTTATTTCGTGTTTTTTTTCACCATTGATCAAAATTTCTTTTATATTTTTAAGATGAATCGCCCCGCATAATGTATTTTGAGCCGATAATGTTAACTGATCAATGTTCTCATTCGGTGTTATTTCCATGCTCTCTACAACTAAATCTACGCAATCATTTTGGAGCCTATCTATGTTGAGAAGAATGCCATCATGAAAATAACTTCCATATTTTTCTAAAAGGATCACATCCATTATTTTTTATCTCTCGGTAAAAATCTGTAGAAACTCATCAGCTCTGATTTCAATGTAGTTGAGGATATCTTGGGTTGTGCATCATGCGCTGACAAGTTGGACACACTACCATTGCTTGACTGGAGTCGCTTGATTCCCAGGCATCGATGCAATAGTCACACATTAACCAGTTGTCATCAATCAGCTTTGCCACATCTGTAACAGAAGGAATTGGAAATTCCATATCCATGAGTTTCTTATATTGCGCAAAAATTTCCGTCTCATGCGCATCTCCGTCAATCAGATTACCATAGTATCCATTTGGATCGTTTGCCCATTCAGGATATGCCCACGTTGTTTCGATAAAATTGATTTCCTTTTCCCATATAAAAGAAAATTTCCAATATTTTGACATTGATCCATCTACAACTTCGAAAAGAGGTGACGCATGCCATGTGGGATAATCTAAATTCCTTGTGCAGAGGTAATACCAAACATAATTTGAGCGCAGCGTCATAGCATACACCACATACTCCTGATTTACGACAAGCCCAGAGTCGTATTCTAAGTCATTTGACGTTGGTTTACAATCAACAGGAAGATAAAGTTCTTTATCAAATTTACATTTAACTAACATCTATTCACACCTATGGATTTTTAAATTTGAAGTCATTTTATTGGATGCTTTCGGCGAAGTTGAGGAGTCGCTGTCTCAGGGAGGCTGATCGCTCTGCTAATTGCTGCTGCAAGCGTTGGTATTCCCGTCGACCCGATTCGGTTTCGATGCGAATGGGTTCGTAACCATCAGCGATAAGGTCGTAGGGGCTTGCTCTCATGTCCAACTCCCGGGCCTCTAAGGCAAAAAAGAATGTTTCTGCTAAAAAATCGGCTCCCACCCAAGGCCACAGCTTGGCGGTCCATTTGTAAAGATCCATATTGACGTGGATACAGCCCGCCTGTTCGTTTTGGAGCCTTGTTTCTAGAGTGGGTTTAAAGAGATTTCTTGGTGTCGCTTCCGAAGTGAAAAATCGATAGGCATCGTAGTGGGTACAACAGAGGGATTGGCTTTCGACGAAAGAGGAGATTTCTTCGGGTTTAAGCCTCAAGGGGTGGGCTTGGTGGCGGATTTGGTTTTGCGGAAGCTGATACACCATCGCCCATTCATGCAAACCGAAGCAACCGTAGCGGGGAGGGCGTAGGTTGATTTGTCGGCAAAGTTCGACGATGAATTTTGCGACACCTTTGATGTTTTGGTGGATCCTTTCGGGATTGTGATGCAATACATCGCCTTCACGCGTGAACCAGTAATCGTTCAACCAGGGATAATGCGCCTGTAGCGTAGGCGTGATTTCAAGCGCTTCATCGATTGCGGGAACCCATTGTTTTAGCTTGGCGGGAGAAAATCGGTAGTAAGTGAATAGAAAATCGTGAACGGGGTGCTTTTTGTTCACACTGCGTCTTTCCACAAAATCATCCGCATAGGAAGCTACCTTTTCGGTGTGCTTTTCTGCTCGCTGCGTCCATTGATCGAAGGGTAAAATTTTTGCCACAGTATCATTTTTCCATATTTCATGAGTCATTGAGTATAAATCAAAAACGTGTTATTATTCCTCATAATTTTAAGTGGTATTTAATAAGGAATCTTATGCGTCAATATTGCGAATCGATTTACGAGACCAAGCGATGGAAAACACGAGAAGTTCTCGTCGGTAATGTCGGTGTGGGGGGCAACAACCCTGTGCGTATTCAGTCGATGACGACCTCCAGTACTCGCGATGTTGAAGCAACGGTAGATCAGATCGTGCGATTAGCCGATGCCGGTTGTGAAATTGTTCGAGTGACTGTCCAGGGAATGAAAGAGGCGGACGCTTGCGAAGGGATCGTGAATCTTTTGCGTCAAAAGGGATACACTATCCCTGTCGTCGCCGATATCCACTTTTTCCCTCCGGCAGCGATGCGTGTTGTCGATTTTGTGGATAAGGTGCGCGTGAATCCGGGTAATTTTGTCGACAAACGAGCATCCTTCAAAACGATTGACTACGACGACGCATCTTATGCTAAAGAGATCGAAAGGATCGACGAAAAATTTTCTCCATTAGTCCTAAAGTGCAAGCAGCTGAAAAGGGCGATGCGCATTGGAACAAACCACGGGTCGCTTTCAGATCGCATTATGAACCGCTATGGGGACACTCCACAAGGGATGGTCGAATCCGCTTTGGAGTTTGCAAGAGTGTGTCGACAGCATGACTACCACGATTTTATGTTTTCAATGAAGGCTTCAAATCCTCAGGTGATGGTGATGGCTTATCGCTTACTGGTCGCTGAAATGATTGCTTTGGGGTGGGACTATCCTATCCACTTGGGTGTCACAGAGGCCGGCGCGGGAGAAGACGGACGAATTAAGTCTGCAATGGGAATCGGTTCTTTACTGCTGGACGGAATTGGAGACACCATTCGCGTCTCATTGACGGAAGATGCTTGGAATGAAATCGATCCTTGCAAACGGTTAGTGAATTTTGCTCATTCATATGAAGGAACAGGCGTAGAACCGTTTGTAGAGACGTTCCGCAAATTTGACTCCATTTCAAGACGCCCTGTTGTTTTTCCAAAAAATATCGCTCTGCATCGCGATGGCACCGTCATCGTTGCTGCCAATGAGCAAGAAATTCAGTCATCAGACTTCTACAAACAGTTGGGCTGCGATGTCCAACTCGGCCAGCCGAAGCTAAAAATTACAAGCGCAGACTGCGTGATCGTGCGTGATAAAATCACGGACAAAAAAGCGACGCAAATGCTGAAAAATATGGTGCAAGCGGGTATTGGCGTCTTATCGTCTTATCCTAATGATGGCGAAATTCCGGTATTAAGTTTAGAAGAAGCAACTCTCCGTCATAAACAGACTTCCACTGCCGATCGCTTTTCTTTGACGCCGACGGCGAAGGCGCCAAAAGTGATCGTGATCAGAGATGAAGCTCCCGAAACGTGGAGTGCGCTTAAAACTATTCATCCGACGCTTATTCTACTTTCGCCCTCGAAAAATCGTGTGCATGCCGGACGTCGGTTTTTTGAATGGCTTCAAAACGAGTCGATGACGATTCCTGTGATTCTGGCGTTTGAGTATAGCTGTTCTAAAGAAGATTTAATCATTCAAGCGGGTGCGGAGTATGGGGCTCTCCTTTGCGATGGTTTGGGAGAGGGAGTCTGGATCGATGCACCATACGAAATCGACTTCTTGCGTACTCTAAGCTTCAACATTCTGCAGGCGGCGAGGATGAGAACTTCAAAAACCGATTTTATCTCCTGCCCTAGCTGTGGACGCACTCTTTTTGATCTACAAGATGTCTCTAAGAGGATCCGTTCTCGCACGTCACACCTCCCCGGAGTGAAAATCGCGATTATGGGTTGCATTGTAAACGGTCCCGGAGAAATGGCCGACGCTGATTTTGGATACGTCGGTTCCAAACCGGGGATGATCGATCTGTACGTCGGAAAAGAGTGCGTAGAGAAAGATATCGACTTTGCCGATGCTGACGACCGCCTTATCGCGCTCATTCAGCAGCATGGACGATGGGTGGAACCGGAGCCGGAACTATTGCCCCACAGCAGCTGATCCACGTTTGTTGGTTCCAAGTTGGATGCACTCTTCGATGTTGAGAATGAAAATTTTACCGTCTTGCTCGTCGTTGTGAGTGCCTTCAGCGAAAGCTTTTAAAACTTCTTCGACTTTATCGTCTTCGACGGCGATTTCGAATTTAATTTTTTTGACCAAATCGCCGGTTTCCATTAGCCCTCGATACACTTCGCGGTGCGATTTGCCGACACCTAAAACGTTGGAAACGGTTTTCCGAAAAACATGAATTTTATTTAATTCCGTAATCACACTTTCCATATGATGCGAAGGGATGATGGCGATGATGAGCTTCATGATTATTTTCTCCTTATACCGAAAGTGATTAGTCGATTAATGTATAGGCGCTTTCTTGATGCTGTGAAAGGTCTAGTCCGACGAGCTCGTCGTTTTCTTCAACGCGTAGACACATCACTTTTTCTAACAATTTCAACACGATGAAAGTGGCTATAGCTGCATAGAGGATAACGACAAAAGTGCCGACTACTTGAAGCAATAGCTGAGTGGGGTTTCCGAACAGTAGCCCATTTGCACCTTCGCTGTTGATTGCGGTGTCAGCAAAAAATCCTGTCAACAGCGCTCCAATAATCCCCCCGACACCATGAATCCCAAAAACATCGAGACTGTCGTCGTATTCATATTTGCTTTTTACCCATGTGATTGCCTGGTAGCACCCGATCGCCGAAATAGCACCGATGATGATGGCTGAAGATGTTCCGACATACCCACTGGCCGGGGTGATCGCGACAAGTCCGCAGACGGCTCCGGTGAGTCCTCCAAGAATCGTTGGTTTTCCTGTGGATTTTCGATCCAAAACCATCCACATGAGCCCCCCGGCTGCAGCAGCGGTGTTGGTTGCCAGGAAAGCACTGACTGCCAGTGCATTTGCTTTTAGAGCGCTTCCGGCGTTAAAGCCGAACCATCCAAACCAGAGGAGGGCTGCTCCGATAAGAGTGAGGGTGAGATTGTGTGGACGTATCCGCTGACCGAACATCTTTCTTCTGCCAATAACGATAGCGCAAATCAGTGCCGAAACTCCCGAAGAGATGTGGACGACGCTACCGCCCGCAAAATCGAGAACACCCAAATTGCGTAGCCAGCCATCTTGAGCCCACACCCAATGGGCAATAGGGTCGTATACAAAAGTTGTCCATAATAAAATAAATACCATATAAGCGGAGAAGCGCATCCTTTCTGCGATGCTGCCAGAAATGAGTGCCGGCGTGATGATGGCGAACATCATTTGGAATGTAAGGAACAATGAGTGAGGAATTGTAGGTGCATAATTAGAGGGGGCTGCGAGGTCGATGTTTTTTAGTCCGATCCAATCGAAAGTGCCGATGAAATGACCGATATCGGGTCCAAATGCGAGACTATAACCGTAAAGGATCCATTGGAGAGAGATGAGGCACAGCGTTGCGAAGGACATCATGATCATGGAAAGGACGTTTTTCTTACGTACCAATCCCCCATAAAAAAGAGCAATCCCGGGAAGTGTCATCAATAAAACTAGCGCTGAGGAGACGAGTACCCAGGCGATGTCACCTGTATTAAGCATAATTCATTTCCTTAATGATTTAAGGATTGAATTACCAGCTTTCGCTAATTTATGCAACAACGCTCGTTTTTATTATTTGAGGATGAAGGCACTGCGCTTGTATGACTTAAATTGCGTAGTCATCTCTTTCTTCTCTAAGTTCGATTCTAAATGGTCTAGAGAGTTCATGTTCGCCCCTAAATTGATTCCGTCTATATTTTTGTAATCAAAATTTTTCCACGCTTTACTTCTAGCATGAAAAATTTCTCCATCACCAAAACATTGCGTTGTTGTGTGCGTCGTGGGGATAAAAAAGGGCGAATTTGATAGTTGATCATAAGGCACAGCAATTGCGTAACCGTTTGTTCCGTTTCGCATATAGTGAAAAGCTGTTGCGCCACCATCAAAAATACAACCTGCAAATAAACTGGAGCCGTACGATAAGCTGTAAGCTTTATCTCGATTGTTCCATGCTTTAACAGAATCTTTGTTGTAATTAGCTCCCCTATAAATGAAAAGAGATCGTGCTGCGAGAGCGCTACACTCAAGCGCTACGGCGTCTCGAATGATTTGTGCATCTTGGTCGTCGCGGATTCCCATAGGTTTGGTATATCCCCTGGTGGACTCTGATGCAAAATTTGTTGCAGGTCCAGGATGACTGCAGTTTCCCTTCCAGCCGGATTGATAGTGCGATTTGAGGAAGTCAAGTTGACTTTCTACGCTTACAACAATTTGGTCATAGGTAAGGCCTTCCGCAGGGAGGTCGCAAGCCTTTAGAATCGCTTTGTTTAAACGAAATGCCACGTTTATCACACCTGCTTGAGTATCGATCCCTTGATGGTCAAAATATGCTAAATGCCAGCAGCGCCTCTGTTTTTTCACTTCTGTCAACTTCGCTCTTAAATTTTCTTTGTCTGCTGCAGAAAGTAATGTGGTAGTGACGAATGTGTGATTAGTTTTTTCGACTAATGAGCACACATTTTTTTCTCTCACATCCTCTTGGATGCATTTTCTAAGAAAGATCAATTCATATAATGTCTTGGGAACAAAGACGGCTGTTAAAGTTGGATCTATCTCTTTTAATTTTTCTGTTAACAATGCGTGACGTTGATCTGAATGTTCAAATGGAGAGTCGCTTTGTGTAACGATAAGTTTGTGGGGGGCGTGATTTAATAAAACAGGATAGATTTTATTAAACATGTCTTCGGTGGGAGGTTTTTTAGTGCCATCTTCGCCTTGATGAAAAACGACATATTCGCCATAGCCCATGGTGATAGGGTCGGAGGTTATTTGAATTCTATGAGATCTTTCCGCGAGAGGTTTTCTGGTTCCAAAATTGTTTAAAAGTCTATTCCAGCACCATTGAGCAGCTAAATCGACGTTGTGGGCCCCTCGACATTTGTTGACAATCCATCGTATGCTGCGGTATCCCAAGTAACCTACAATTGCTAAACCACATGTGAGAGTCGATAAATAGACATGGTTTTTCACAAACTTTGAAATGTTAGTCATATAAAACTCCGTTAGACATCAATTATATCAAATTAATTTATTTTAGTAAATATAAATTAAATTTTATGTTTTTATTTATAAAAATATTTTTAATCCACGCGTATGTGTAAATCCACTGAAATACCAGGTCGGGGACGACCTGGCTACCTAGCATCTAGCACACACTCTTATACAATAAGCTCGTTGGTTTAAGCTTGACATTTCCAAATTTTTTGTTAGCCTAGCTTTTAACCCGTGTACTACAGGTCATGCAATGCTGAGGCGATTTTTAGATTACCAACTGGCCCTAACCGAGGAAGGAAAACCTCTTCATAAGCTCCGTCCACTCATTACAGCAGCGGACACATTCCTATATGAAGCAGATATCAACACATCCAAAGGCCCCCACATCCGTGATGCCATCGATATCAAAAGATGGATGATTATTGTGGTGTTCGCCCTTATTCCTTGCATTTTAGCGGGAATTTGGAATACAGGAATGCAGAGTTTCGTCTATTCAAGCGGCGACTATAAATTGATGAACGAATTTCGAGAAGCTTCAGCTAGCCTTTCCGGTTACATCGATTTCTCTTTTAAAGATCAGCGGTTTTGGGAAATCCTTAAACTAGGTTGCTATGCTCTTATCCCTGTTACCATCATTTCGTACGCTTTTGGTGGTCTTTGGGAAGCTATTTTTGCTTGTGTCAGAGGCCATGAAATCTCCGAGGGATTTTTGGTTACGGGTATCTTGTATGCTCTCATCTTACCTTCTACGATCCCTTATTGGATGGTCGCTGTGGGGGTTTCTGTCGGCGTCATCCTCTCGAAGGAGATTTTTGGCGGTTCAGGTATGAATATTATGAACCCTGCCCTCAGCTGCCGCGCTTTCTTGTTCTTCACATTTCCCGGACGCATGTCAGGGGAGATATGGGTGGGGACAAATCCTACGACTGTTCGGGAAAGCCTTGTCGCAATGAACAAACACGCGCAAACGACAGCATTAGATGGCTATTCACAAGCGACTCCATTAGCGAGATTTAACGTGTCACAAGAGGTGAAACGGATCCATGTCGACGCGATCGCGACAAATAACTTGGGGTCCGATGTGTCCACTTATCACGCAGTGGAAGAGCATTTTGAAGCGTGGAAAGCTGCATCACATACAGACGCGTCTTTAGGTAGCCTTACACAAGAGCAGATGCGCTCCTTTGTGACAACACCGCTGAATGAAGGGGGCTTGGGGCTCTCTCCGGGCTACTACGAAGATGCTTACAATTTCTCCTCTCTCAATTACGGCCTAGGCGATAATCACGATTGGGGCTTTTTTCTCGGAAACAAATTGGGTTGTATGGGGGAAACTTCAGGATTGGCGATATTACTTGGCGCCATCATCCTCATTTGGACCGGCGTTGCTTCGTGGCGTACAATGGCAGGAATGGCCATAGGTGCCTTTTTGACAGCATATTTCTTTCAATTTTTCTCGACGTTCTTCGGAGTGGACGGGGGAGCGTGGACTCCCGCACAGATGGGCTTCCCTGCCTATAAGCACATGATTTTGGGAGGTCTCCTCTTTGGTTTGGTGTTTATGGCTACAGATCCGGTATCATCGCCGAGTATGCCTGGAGCTAAATGGGTTTACGGTCTTTTCTGCGGAATGGTGGCGATTATTATCCGAGGGATCAATCCTGCTTATCCGGAAGGGGTGATGCTAGCCATTTTGATGGGGAACGTTTTTGCTCCGTTATTTGATTACTACGCTGCTCGGATCTATAGAAACAGGAGGACTCGCCGTGTCATCGCAACCGCCTAACGAACCTGCAGCACCGCCAAAAGAGAGTAATGGAAAAACGATTGTTTTTATGACCATTCTCAGTTTGGTGTGCGCGATTATCTTATCGACGCTTGCCAGCATCCTTCAGGTGCCGAAAGAGGTGGCAAAGGACCTTGATCGCAGCAAGCAGATGCTTTTAGCTG
>CAMFKA010000014.1 GCA_945957185.1 uncultured Chlamydiaceae bacterium
GAGACAGGCTTTACGGGGATAGGCGAGCGTTTCACACACATTTCATAGTAACGTTTATCCATCAACAGAACGGAGTGTTCTCCATAGATCACGGCGATACCAGTACTCATTTTGATGCCGGTGATATAGTACAGATCCGTCGGATCAGTGATGACCAATGCTTGCGCGCCGCTTGTTTCGGTTAATCGGTTGATCCGATCGATTCGGGGAAGGTAGATGTTCATACAGTCCTCTTGAGTGGTCGGCGCTCTGCCGATTATTTTCTAAATTGTTTTGCGATCTCTTCATCGCTGAAGCGCGCTACGGTAGGCTGTCCCGAAGGAGAGATGTGAGGGCTTTTACATTTAAAAAGCTCTTTCAGTAGACCTTGCGCTTCTTCAATTCCCAATTTCGTCCCTTTGGATATGGAAGCGCGCGCCGCTGCTGACGCAATCGAACGTGATAACCGCTGCTCCAATAAGTCAGCACACTTTACATTTTCTGAAGTTTCTTTCAAATCGTGAATGAGGTCGACGATCAATTCTTTGACATCGACGTTCCCTAACACTGTCGGTAAAGAATCGACGACAAAGCTGTTGCCTCCAAATTCTTTGATCCCAATGCCTTTCATTTGGAGCATTTCGATGCACGGTTTTAAGAATTCAGCTTCTTGCGCTCCAAGGTCCACTGTATGAGGAATCAACAGCTCCTGCACCTGCAAACCGTCAGGTTTTGTTGTGGATAGCTTTTCAAAGATAACTCTATTGTGTGCCGCTTTTTGATCGACTAGTGACAATCCTCCAATTCTCCCTTGAAACCATTCGATAGAAGAGGTTTCTACAACAATATATCCGGGAAGCGTCGTCAACGCTTTTGGAGTTGGCTTGTCAAATTTGTGTTCCGGAATGAGAATCGGAATCTGCAAAGGTGCAAAAACTGAAGGGGTAGGCGGAACGGTCGATATTCTTGATTCTTGCCGAGGCATTGCCGGAGGATACAGATCAGGATAAGGGTCAGAAGGTAACGGAGGTTCGTTGAGGACGAATTGTTCCAAATTAAACGCCGGCGCGACAGAATGGAAGCAAGGTTCGACGACAAAGTCTGGAGTCGGAGCCAACGGATGTGTCTGCAGAGCTTCCCTAGCGCTTTGTAAAAGGAGTTCTCGAATCTCCATCTCTTTACGCAGGCGCACCTCTCGCTTCTGGGGGTGGACGTTCACATCTACACTTTGGGTGGGGAGTTCAAGATAAAGGATGAAAGTGGGGTGTCTGCGGGGAGGAAGCAATGTTCCATAAGCGTCTTTAAGGGCATAACCGACAAATGGAGCGGCCACAGCGCGCTTGTTAATAAAGATGTATTGCCCCGAACGGTTTTGGCGATGTTCGTGAGGAGCTCCAATCCAACCGTAGATTTTATACGTTGGTGTATTGATTTGCAGCCAGTGGGAATACTCCAAAAAAGAGATTCCTAACAAATCTTCAACGCGTTGTTTCAATTGGTCATCAGGCTTATTGCCATTTGGAGCAATTTGAATGATGCGCTCTTCATTGCTGATGAGTGTGAAAGCGATTTTAGGGTTGGCTAGCGCAAGCAAAGTGACTACTTTTTCGATTTCGGCGTCGTCATAAGCGGGGGATTTCTGGAATTTTCGTCGGACGGGGACGTTATAAAAAAGCCCTTTCACTTCCATCGTCGTTCCCTTTTCACGGACAGCCGAAGTTGCAGTAAGGATTTTTCCACCCTCTACAACGATCATCGAACCGCTTTCAGGGTTTGTTTCATCATTTGTCAAGATAGTGAATTTAGAAATCGAAGCGATCGAAGGGATAGCTTCTCCGCGGAATCCCATTGTCAGCGTAGCGTGCAGCTCGTCGATAGAATGGATCTTTGATGTTGCATGTCTCTCTAAGCATAACAAAGCATCATCGCGACACATACCGCTGCCGTTGTCTGATATGCGGATGAGTTGGCGCCCCCCGCCTTTTATTTCGATGGTGATTTTGGTGGAGCCGGCATCAATAGAGTTTTCAACCAGTTCTTTAACGACAGAGGCGGGGTTTTCAATCACTTCACCCGCAGCGATTTGGTTGATGGTGATTTCATCAAGTACGCGTATTATAGATTTCATAATACCCATGATAAAATGATGTGACGTAATGATCAATGATAAAAAAATTTTTGGTGCATCGCTCAAAGAAACGATAGAACGATACAATGATGTAACGATACAACGATAATATCGTAAGCTATCAATTTCATTTATCTAAAAACATTAAATTTATTGAAGGGTTTTTGGAATAATTCTGGATTTGCATAATTATCATTCTATCGTTACATCGTTACATCGTTCTATCGTTTCTTGGCCTCCCATCCGCATCACACCCACAAAATTTTGTTGAATAAGATGTTTGTTTAAAAGCTTTCTGATACATATCGATAATTTTGAAAGGAGGTTCTATATGTCATCGTTTGTAGAAGTTGTTGATTTCGCTCCAATAGTTCACCCAAAGGAGAGATTCGATCAACAATCAAAAAAATCGATCCGCTGGAAGCAGGTGAAATTAGGTGTGAGCGTTCTTGTTGTCAATGCGATAGGGATAGGAAGTATTGTCTATGGTTGGCACGTATTTAAGAAAGCCGATGAAGAATTCGGTGCTTGCCATATCAAAATGGCCTGTAATTATGATGACAAAAGCGATGCGTACCGCTGCGAATCCGAATGCAACATCAAAGATACAGCCTACGAATTTATGGAGGGAGTTGCTTTAATGGCTGTTGGAGCGGTCTACGAAGCTGCTGCAAACGTCTTTACATACATTTTCGATGGAAGTCGTCGTGATTTCAATGAACTGGCAAGTCCTGAATCGATTTTGAAAATTAGAAATTTATTAAATAAATCAAATGCAAGAGCTTTTGCGAACGAGTACCTTGCAGTACTTCCTCAATTAGTTCAATTAGGGATTTTTCCTGAAGACGAAGTGGAATCTTATAAAACTCAACTGCTTCAATGCGATCACGAAGGCGATGAACACGATCAACAGTTATTGGAATTAAGCGGAGAGGGAGAAGAGGACTGCTGGTATGCATATAAACAACGTCTGTTAGCTAAAATTCCAAGTCCTATTGCTTCGTAATAAGTGGTTTAAAAAATAGACGCAGTCGGTTACAATAAACGCATGAATCATACACACTTAGCAACACAAATCGCAAAGCGTCTTCAAGATGCCGGCTATATCGCTTACTTTGCAGGCGGGTGGGTCCGTGATTATTTCATGGGCCACCCCTCCGATGACATCGATATTGCCACCAGCGCAGCTCCTAACGAAATTATCGCTCTTTTTCCTAACACAATATTAGTGGGGATCTCCTTCGGTGTCGTGATCGTTGTTGTCGAGGGGCAACAATTTGAAGTCAGCACTTTCAGAAAAGATTTTGAATATCTGGACGGCAGAAAACCTTCCCGCATCGAGCTTTCAGGTCCCCGCGAAGATGCCTATCGTCGAGACTTTACGATTAATGGAATGTTTTACGACCCCATCAGCGAAGAAATTTTCGATTACGTTCACGGCGTTGAAGACATCAAAAATAAAGTGATACGCACCATAGGTAATCCCGACGAAAGATTTTTGGAAGATCGCCTTCGTATGATCCGTGCAATCCGCTTCGCAGCCAAATTCGATTTTAAAATTGACCCCGAAACCCACCAAGCGATTATCGATTTCTCAAATACTCTTTTTCCTGCTGTTGCTAAAGAGAGAGTGTGGCAAGAACTGCTAAAAATGTCGACTTCGGAGCGTTTCGATTTTGCAATTATAGAATTACATCGCGCGGGGCTGCAGGGAGAGATATTCCCTCCCCTAAAACACGTGCACCTTAACGAGATCAAAGAAAAGATAAAAGCATTTAAACAGATGCCCAAGAGCGCACCACCGATCCTTTTTTTGAATTTATTGTTTTCACAACTCCCTCACAACATCAAAAAAGAACTGTTTCAAGATTTAAAAGTCAGCAACGCCGATTTAAAATGGGTGGAATTCCATTCTAAAGTGGAGCTTGCGGGCGATGACCTCGTCGAATGGACCTACATTTACGCACATCCTTTTTGGCCTGTTGTTTTAGAGACGATTCATGCGACTATGGCTCCGGATGATGTGCAAAGCTCTTTGTTAAGGCATCGAGAGGCTTCTCTCCGCCTGCGACCTGCGATCGATCGCGTAGTCAACAAACAGCCTCTTGTCACATCTGCATTATTAATGGAACAGGGGGTCACTCCTGGTGTGAAAATGGGAAAACTGCTAAAGCTGGCGGAAAGGATCTCCATCGAACGTGATGTTCAAAATCCGGAAGAGGTGATCGCTCATTTAAAGTCTTCGACAGAGTGGTAAGTGCTATGGAAATGATAACAAGCTTACAAAATCCGTTGGTAAAATACTTGTTTAAGCTGCGCACGAATCACGATTTTCGCAGAGAAGAGGGTTCCCTTGTATTAGAAGGCGCCACGTTGATCGAAGAGGTGTGCGGTACTGTGAAGCCTAAAAAAATTCTTGTCTCTCATCCTGAAAATCTACCCGATAGTTTACGGTCGCTACCTCACTTACTTGTCAGCGAAGAGATTATAAAAAAAATTTCCGGTACCCTTCATCCCGAAGGGATTCTTGCTGAATTCCCCCTGCCCCTTCCCTCCAAATTCCCAAAACTTCAAAGACTTCTTATCCTCGACAGAATCAGCGATCCAGGTAATTTAGGAACGATTTTGCGGACGGCAATCGCGTTTAATTGGAACGCTGTTTTCTTCATAAAAGGGGGCTGCGATCCTTTCAATGATAAAGCGTTAAGGGCTTCGAAAGGAGCTCTATTTCATTTGCATTACCAAGAAGGAAGTTGGGAGGAAGCGAAACTGTTGATTTCGCAAAACTCGCTACACCCTTTTGCTGCCGATATCAAAGGGACCTCTTTGAATAAAATGCAAACGCCAAAAGCTCCGGCATTAGTATTGGGAAATGAAGCTCAAGGGGTTTCGGACGAAATTCTGAATGCTTGCGAAGCTCTTACAATCCCTATGAGCGGAAAAATGGAATCGTTAAACGTTGCTGTTGCGGGAGGAATCCTAATGCATGCATTGTCCAAAGGAAATGACTATGAGTAAACGATGGGTTGCTTGCGATACGGAAGAGGAATTTTTTGGCGACGAGCGGAAACAAGCAAAAATGGACCGCAAAATTGCGCAGGCAAAAGACCGCTCTAAATACAAAAAAACGGACAAAGCGAAATTTTTACAAAGCGTCAAAGACGATCAACAGCAAAAAGTTAAAAGTGAGCACAGCAAACGAGGTCGCGTGATATCGATTGTTCCGGAAGGGATAATGGTCGCTTATGAAGATACTGTCCTCGTATGCCACCTGCGCGGAATTCTGAAAAAACAGCGCACACAATCCAAAAATCTGGTCACTGTGGGAGATTACGTTTTATTTGAAGAGTATGAAGAGGGCTACGGCGTGATTGCACAAGTGGAACCCCGTGCGTCTGTATTGTCTCGCGCTGACAACCTCTCCCGCAGAAAAGAGCAGCTCATCGCCAGCAATATCGACCAGGTCATCATTACCGTTTCCGTTGTACAGCCCGCTTTGAAGGCGTCTTTAGTCGATCGCTATATTATTGCAGCAAAAAAAGGAAACATGAAACCCGTCATTGCGATCACAAAAATAGATCTTTTAGAAGATGATGAGGTTGATCCTGTCTTGAGAGAAGTGGAAGAGGAGCTTTTGGAAATGATGCTCCAGACCTACCCAAAACTTGATATTCCGGTTGTCTTGATCAGTAACGTCACGGGAGATGGGATCGAAGAACTGAAATTGCTGATGAAAGACAAGTCATCCGTATTTTCAGGGCAGTCGGGAGTGGGGAAATCCTCTTTAATCAACGCTGTCACAGGCTTTGATATACGCGTAGGAGCTATTGTCGATAAAACGAAAAAAGGCGCCCACACGACTACAACAACCAATCTTTTGCCGCTCTCTTTTGGAGGGTGGTGCATCGACACTCCCGGAATCAAAAGCTTTGGCGTTTGGGATCTTGAAAAACAAGAGCTCGACGGCTACTTCACAGAGATCAACTCGATCGGCAGAGGCTGCAAATTTCCTAACTGCTGCCACCTGCACGAAGAGAGCTGCGCTGTTAAAGACGCTCTCGAAAGCGGTGAACTGTCCCCCCTCCGTTATGAATCTTACCAATCTCTGCTCGCAAGTATCAGCAGTCAACATGTCAGACGATAAAGTACCTCCAAAATGCAACAACAACTGATTCGATGGTTCAATACACATAAACGGGAACTTCCCTGGAGAGAAAACCTCTCCCCCTACCGCGTTTGGGTTTCAGAAGTGATGCTCCAACAGACGCAAGTCGCTGTGGTGATTCCCTACTTCGAGCGGTGGATGGAGCGATTTCCTACGATCCAATCGCTTGCAGATGCCCATATCGATGAAGTTATCAAATTGTGGGAGGGCCTAGGTTACTACTCCCGAGCGCGGAATTTGCATGAAGGCGCTAAACAGATCTGCGAAAAGTTTAAGGGAGAGCTTCCGGATACTCCGGAGCAATTGCAAAAGATTAAAGGGATCGGTCCCTACACTCAGGGTGCCATTTTAAGCTTCGCTTTTCGTAAAAGAGCCGCAGCAGTAGATGGAAATGTCATACGCGTGTTGACACGCTATCTTGCGCTGCAAGACGATATCAGCAAGCCTTCTACAGTGAAAATGATTTGGGAAAAAGCACAGTCGATGGTTCCGGAAGTGGAGCCCTGGAGCTATAACGAAGGTTTGATCGAACTGGGAGCAACGATATGTGGCAAAACTCCTCGCTGTCAGCAATGCCCCATACGAAGCTCTTGTAAAGGATTTGCGCAGGGAGTTGCCGCTGATCTGCCTGTCAAAACAAAGAAACAGCAAGCGATTGAACTCATTCGACAGGTCGCTGTCATAGAATGCGGAGGTTCGTTTCTCGTCAGAAAATGCCCGAAAGGGGAGATCATGCAAGATCTTTATGAATTTCCTTTTTATCAAATCAATGAAAAGAGAGAATCATCATTCGCTTTATCGGATTGGCTGACGAAGACAATGGGAATTTCCGCGACGCAGCCCGAAGCGTTATCTCAAGTGAATCACGGGTTTACAAAATATCGTGTTAAACTCTTTCCGTTTCAATATCGGATCGAAGCTAAGATGCCTGTTTCAGGCTTTCAGTGGGTTGACAGAGAACAACTTGGAGAGCTTCCATTCAATTCCGGTCACCGTCGCATCTTATCCCAACTATCTTGTTGAATAAATCACGATGAGATTTATCGGAGATAACGGTTTTTATCGTTTTATCGTTCCATCGTTCTATCGTTTTCCTGCTTCAAACTTTATCTCAACGATAAAACGATATGACTACTCTGATAGCTCTCAAAAATCCTCAGTGTTCTCACTGGCTCAGTGGTGATTATGCAACAAGATCGTATCCCAACTACCGATCTAAAAATTCTGGCGCATTTACCCCTGATCTGATAAAACCAGGTATATGTTAATTAATTTAAAAGTAGATGGTCATGTCTGACAAACCGAAAGATAAACGTCCCTCTTTCCAAGAGCCTGAAAGGCTTCCGGATCGCCCAATCGAGTGTGGCGAATGTAAAAAGCCAATCTGCGTTCACTATACAGAGATGTTTGATAAGACAACCATCCAAACATCGATGTGCCAAGAGTGTCCCGAATTAAGAAAACGGCTGCACGGCCTCCCTTCCACTACCGATCACGGTCAGAGCGGCTATGAAGCGGAACTCGCTTGCGGAAATTGCGGGACAACACTAGAAGTGCTGCGCACCGGTAATCCTCTCGGCTGCAGCGTCTGCTACGAAGTTTTCGATGATAGTATCATCCATGAATTGTTTGCCGCGCAAAGGATACCTGCGCGTATCGTTTCTGCAAAACGGTCCTCTCCCGTGCACATTGGACGAGTTCCGGGGGAAACGCATGAAATTAACCCTACCATGCGCTTGCTTGCCTTGAACGAAGCCTTGAATGAAACGTTGAAGCGAGAAGATTACGAACAAGCGGCTTGGTTGAGAGATCAGATCAAAGCGTTGACTAATGAAAATGGAGAAAATAATGAACCCAAGTGACGCGGAGCAGCCTTCTATCTTGCAGCTAGACAAACCTTGGTCGAACAATAGCAATACGATATGGCTTGCTTCCACATTGGAAGTCGCACGCAACATCGAGAAATTTAAATTTCCAGGTAAACTTTCCGCTGACCGCAGAAAACAGATCATTTCCCTCACGACAAAAGAGTTTCAAAAGTCAGAACGGTTTCCTAAACCCATTGTGTACAAAGCGGAAGATCTGACGCCTATCGAAAAAGAATTTATCAACGAACATTTTTTAAGCACTGCAAGCTATAATCAAGCTCACGTGGGTGAGGGGTTTATCGTTGAACATTCAGGGGAATTTCTGGTGTCGTTGAATTTAGGCGATCACCTTCACTACCATCTTATTGACACGACGGGGGAATTGGAAAAATCTTATAGCAGGCTTCTGAAATTGGAAGCAGAGATTGGTGACTCCCTTAATTACGCATTTTCCCAAAAATTCGGATTTCTCACCTCAGACCCCACACGTTGCGGAACGGCATTGACGATAAGCGTTTATTTGCAACTGTCGGCATTAATCCACACGGAGGTCCTTGACGCTGTGTTGGAGAAAGAGGACGACGAAGCGATTCATGTTGCAGGATTCCAAGGGGCTTCTGCAGAAGCTATTGGCGATATTTTGACAATCCAGAACAATTTTACGCTTGGTGTCAACGAAGAGACGATTTTGGCAAACATGCGAGGGTACATCACAAAATTACTGATGGAAGAAAATAACGCCAGAAACCAAATCCGTAAAAAAAATAATCCGGAAATCATGGACAAGGTCAGCCGCGCTTACGCGATTCTTCTTCACTCCTACCAAATCGAAGCTGTGGAAGCTCTTAACGCCATCAGCCTTTTGAAGCTAGGGTTGGATTTTGGGTGGGTGTCAGGGATTTCAACGGCAGATTTGAATCAACTGTTCTTCAATTGCCGTAGAGCGCACCTCTCACGCTTTATGGGGAATGTGACCCATCAAGATGAGATTCTTCATAAACGCGCCGAGTACATCCACGGAGTGCTAAAGCCTGTCAAACTCCTCATTTAAGCCTGTTGACAATCAACTCACAACTAAAGGATCCGGTTAACGCGGAGACGCGAAGGCGCTGAGACGCGGAGTTTTTTCTATATTATAAAAAATTTCTTCTCCGCGCCCCTGCGCCTCTGCGTCTCCGCGTTGTCTTGCTATTGTTCCTTTAAGGCTTTCAAAATTGTGTTTCAACGACAGATTTTACGTTGGATTCAATACGCTCTTGGGAAGTTGAAAAAAGACGTCTTCCACTGTAAAGACCACATCTTCAACGGTCTCAACGCCCATCTTGATCAAGGCATTAATACATTCTTGTACGATGCTTTCAGGGGTGGATGCTCCTGCTGTCAGTCCTATCGTTTTGACTCCGGCAAGCCATGTAGAGTCAATTTCGTTTGCTTGATTGATTAAATAAGAAGCGATGCCTCGCTTGGAAGCGACTTCTCGCAATCGATTCGAATTGGAACTTTGTGGATCGCCGACGACAAGGACTAAATCCACTTCTTCGGTGATCTCTCGAAGCGCCATCTGCCGATTTGTCGTCGCATAGCAGATGGAGGAGCTGGGTAACGTTTCGATATGGGGATATTTCGCTACCAATGCATCCGTGATCTCTTTCACGTCATCAAGGCTGAGAGTGGTTTGTGTGATGTAAAATAACTTTTGGTCGGGAGAGTAATTGAGTTGCAATACATCTTCAGGGCTTTCAACAATTGTAGTGACATCCGGAGCCTCTCCTGCTGTCCCAATGATTTCAACGTGATTGCGATGTCCGATTAAAACAATTTGATATCCCTGCGCAGCAAACCTTTTGACTGCGGAGTGAACGCGAGTGACTAATCCGCACGTTGCATCGATTTCGATTAAATTGCGCTGCTTTGCTTCTTCGCGGACGGCAGGAGAGACTCCGTGAGCAGAGTAAATCAAGCGCGCACCGGTAGGAACATCTTTGAGGTCTTCAATGAAAATAGCGCCCTTCGCTTTCAAGTCATCGACAACGTAACGGTTATGGACAATTTCGTGTTTGACGTAAATGGGAGCTCCCCAAAGCTCTAATGCTCTTTTTACAGTGTCGATCGCGCGTTCGACTCCGGCACAAAATCCGCGGGGTTTGGATAAAAGCAGTTTCATTCACAACTCGCTGAGTAAATTTTTGAAACTAAATTATAAGCGATTACACGTTCATTGACAAGAAAAACGGCTAGAGGCTATGGGGTAGTATAAAATAAAATTTAGGTGACATATGCTCGCGTTACTCTTTTTTGGGTTAGCTTTAGTCTTAACCGCTGTGCAGTTGACTATCAAGGCCGAATGGAACAAGGTCAAAATGGTCGAGGTGCTGTTAAGTTATTTATTGCTATTTTCTTTAGGGGTCATGGGAGTCCTCGCTGCATATGCCCATCTGTTTATGGGAGCTGAAATCGCCCAACAAATCGGTTGGCCCGCGGGCAGCCCTTTCCAATTCGAAGTGGGAATGGCGAATTTAGCGTTCGGTGTTCTTGGAATTTTATCCTTCTGGCGCCGAGGAAATTTTTGGGGCGCAACGATTTTAGGGTGGAGTGTTTTTGTTCTGGGTTGTTTCGTCGGTCACGTGATGGACTTCATTTTACGAGGCAATGTCGCTCCGTATAATATTGGTTTCTTTATCTGGTTTTATGACTTATTCCTCCCATTCCTTTTGCTCGGTCTTTACCAATGCTATCTAAAACTGTTGGCAAAGAGAGAGGAAAAGGAGTAACATAAGCTCTTTGCTCTCCTGATCGTAGGTCGCAATCAGGGGTTGATCAAAGAGGTATGTTATGATCAGATTCGAGAATTTTTTTCTGCTAATTTTGTTTTGCTGCAACGCTCTTTTTGCCGATGTCAACGATGACACGTTGACTCAATTCCTGCGCAAATACCACTTGGGAGCAGATAAGCGAACAAAAGGGCACTCCGAACTAGCCTACGCTATCATGCAAGAGCAACCCGATATTGCCGAAATTCTTATTATGCGCGGCGCTAACGGTAACGAATTGTTTGAAGAGGGAACTGCTAGCCCTATGTCGCTAGCGATTGAAAAAGGATATACCCTCCTAGTCCGACGAATGATCGAACGGAAAGCAGATGTGAATCAAACCATCGTTGGAATTTACGACGGTTGCATGCCCCAAGCTTTGAACGAAGCATTTCCAGACCGCATCTGCGGTCCCGATGTCTACTCCTTGCTTCAAGTGGCCATCAAAGCGAAACAACCGGAAATTGTCGCCCTTCTGCTGGAGAATGGCGCCGATCCTGAATACACGTCAAAATTGAAATATCGCCCCATTCATCTAGCAATTAGACATCAGCAGCCTGAAGCCCTAGATCTCTTGTTACGTCGGGGTGTGGATGTAAATGTAACAGACTTATGGGGTTACGCTCCTCTTCACTACACTGCTTTCCTTCCCGCTAGCGCCGACCCTGTCAGTTATGCAGAACTTCTTGTGGAGCGAAATGTAAAAATCGATCAGAAAATTGATGCACCGATCGGTAAGTTTGCTCCCCTCCATCTCGCAGCATTTAACGGACATGTCGATCTGGTACTGCTTTTGATTCGTCGATCCGCAACGGTGGATTTGGAGGACGGTCAAGGGTGCACACCGCTGTGGTGCTCGATCAATAGCGCTTACGAGTCCAGAGATATCATTCGTAGTTTGGTGCAGGCGGGAGCTAAACCTAATAGAATCAATCGCTTCGAAATGGTGGGTCCTCCGCCAAATCTCTATTTTTACTCTCCGCTTACTCTAGCGATCGCCAAAAACAAATTGGAGGCTGCAAAAGTCCTCTTAGAAAATGGTGCCGATGCCAACCAATTTGATGGAAATGGAGAAACACCACTATTGGTGGCTGTGAACTTCGACCATGCAGGCGCAGTGGAATTACTTCTCAAATTTGGGGCTAATCCCTCGACGAAAAATCGTTTAGGTGATAGTCCTATAGATAGAGCTGTCGATAAAAAGAACACCGCTCTGTTAGATCTCTTAATTAAGGGGCAGGTGAATATCCTTTCCCGTTAAAAGAGTGTTTACAAAGCATCCGATCGAACTTTGTAAACACCCTCTAAGGAAATTACAATGAAGATATTAAGTTTTGGCCGTTCCGCTCTCTCGACCGTTGACAGAATCCGACGTGTGATTGAAGTGATCAAACAGACGGTTCGACTTAATCCTGAAGTTTCCATTGTGGTTTCTGCGATGACGGGAGTCACCGATGTCCTTATCGAAATAGCAAACGATGCTGCCAAGGGACACGAATCCTATAAACAGGGATTAGTAGAGCTAAAAACAACACACATGGAAGCAGCTGCCGGTGTTGTCGCTGAAAAGTCCCTTAGTCATGTTTACGATAGCTTGCACAGGTCTTTCCATCTCCTCCAAGAAATCCTGCATGGCGTTTTCCTCGTTCGCGAAATCTCCCCAAAAACGTTAGACCTTATCATGGGTTTCGGCGAAATGTGGTCTGCAGAGATCGTTGCAGGAGGTTTGCAGGCTTCGATTTCCCATGCGGAATACGTAGATGCGCACCCGCTTGTGCGGACCAATAATCAGTTCGGTTGCGCTATTGTCGATATCGAAGAGAGCGTTAAGTTGATCCGTAAGTTTTTTGAAGACACAACTATCCTTCCGGTCATCACGGGATTTGTAGGCTCTACAGAGACGGGAGAGGCCACAACACTTGGTCGTGGGGGTTCCGATATGACCGCAGTGGTGTTTGGGATTGCCTTAAAGGCTCATGAAGTGGATATTTGGAGCGAAAGAAATGGCGTCATGACAACGGATCCTGGAAAGGTTCCTCACGCTTACCCCATTCCGATGATTACCTATAAAGAGGCTTTGGAGCTATCTCATTTCGGCGCAAAAGTCATCTATCCTCTCGCGCTTGGACCTGCAGAGAAGTACAACTTACCTATTCGCATTCGAAATCCCACCCTTGAAAATGCTGTGGGAACCCTTATCGTTACCGAAGTTGTCGAAACACATCAGCCGATTCGAGGGATCTCCTCGATTGATAATGCGACGCTGATTCGTCTGGAAGGCGGCGGTCTTGTCGGTGTTTCGGGAGTTGCGATGAGGATTTTCGAAGCCCTGGCAGAGCATCAAGTGAGTGTGATCATGATAGCGGTCTGCTCTTCAGAGCATTCTGTGTGCTTGGCGATTCCTCCGGATAAAGGATCGATTGCTAAAAGTGCATTGGAAAAGGAATTTCACGACGAAATTGAAGCCCTCCTTATCGATAGGGTCATCGTTGATGAAAAAATGGCGATCATCGGCGTTGTGGGAGAAAACATGCACAACAGCCCTGGAGTCTCCGGTAGGCTGTTCTCTTCTTTAGGAAGAAATGGCATCAATGTTGTAGCGATGACACAGGGGTCTTCGGAGTTCAACATCTCGTTTGTTGTCAGCAAAGAAAACGAAATTAAAGCCCTACAAGTTCTTCACGAAGAGTTTTTTGTCACTCGATCGGCGACATTAAACGTCTTTTTGATGGGTGTGGGAAAGATCGGTAGCACGCTATTGTCCCAGTTTGCGAGACAAGCGAAAGCGTTAAGGGAAAATGAAAAGATAGAAATTCGGCTTGTGGGTTTAGCCAACAGCAAAAAAATGGTGCTAAATCCCAAAGGGATCGATATTATTCACTGGAGAGATGCCCTCAACAACTCTGAAAATGAAATGGATCTTCACGAATGGACGACAAAGATCCATAAAATGAATCTGATGGATAGTGTCGTGATCGATTGCTCCTCTAGCGAGAAGTTTCCACAGTACTACCACACTTTGATCGACTCCAATATCTCGGTGATCGCATCGAATTTGAGGGGAAATATTGGACCTTACCACACCTATTTAGAATTGCGTTCTCTAGCGAGACAAAGAGGTGTCAAATATCTTTATGAAGCTAGCGTAGGCGATGGCGTCCCCGTACTGAACATCATTAATAAAATGTTGAACTCAGGCGATAGAATCACGTCCATTCATGCAGCTCTTTCCCCTTTCATCTCAAAAGTTCTTGCTGAGTACCCTAAACATCGCTCTTTGTCAAAAACGGTAAAAAAAGTTCATGAAGAGTGCTTCCCTTATCTAGATCCTCGCGATGAACTGAACGGAAGATGGACGATGAACGAATTGCTAGTTTTAGCAAGAGAGAGCGCAAGACCTGTCGAATTGGAAGATATTTTAACAAATGCATTCGTTCCCAATGAATACTTAAAAGGAAAAACGAACGAAGACTTTCTTCGCAAACTCGCTGAGTACGACAATGAGTTTCATCAAATTTACGAAAGCCTTTCCGAAGGCGGTGAAAGAGTTATTTATGAAGCGAGCTTCAATGAGGAAGAGATTACTGTAGAGCTGAAGTCCGTGGGTGAACATCACCCTCTCTACAGCATTCCCGGAGGTCAAAGTGCAGTTGTCATTTGCTCCGAACGGTACCGCAAGCATCCGTTGGTTATCTCCGCGCAAAGTTCCGATCCGGATATTGTCGCAGGGGTGATCTTTGCCGATCTCGTGCGCACCGCCATCCGGTAGCGCTATCCGCAAGTCTTGTTGCATAATTAACCACTGAGCCACTGAGATCACAGAAAAGGCATGAGCTGGAGAGAATTCAAGATTCATTACGTAAATGAGCATTCAATTCCAATAAATGAAAATCACTGTGTCATCACATCAGATATAACGGTTATAATTGAATGATATGATCACTCTCATACTCCTCATAAATCCTCAGTGATCTCAGTGGCTCAGTGGTTAATAGTGCAATAAAATTTATCCGCAGCACCCTGTAGAGCAAGATTTGGCAAAAACAAATTTGTGGGAACTTCCTAATGCTGTGTAGTAATCAATTTGATCAAGACACAATTCCTGGATATTTTGTTCCTGCATAAAGCCTTGATACCACTCAACTGTCAAATCTAATGCGTGATCCCAACTTAATTGAGGCTTCCAACCCAAACGCTGCGACGATTTGTCCCAGTTGAGGCGAAGCATGTTCATTTCAGGTTTTGCGCAGCCACCCGGAGCTAAAGCCCAATTGCCCCCTTCCCAATTCGATGTGATCTTGTTGACCAACTGCTCGACAGTGACTCCCACGGTCTCTTGCGGACCGAAATTCCACGCTTCGGCGAACGCGTGCCCATCATCGAGCAGCTTTTTCCCTAATAGAAGGTATCCATAAAGCGGATCAAGAACGTGTAGCCAAGGGCGTACGCTGGCAGGGTTTCTGACTTGAATGGTTTTTCCGTCCATAAGTGCTCTCATGGCATCAGGGATGATGCGATGGGCTGCAAAGTCTCCGCCTCCAATCACATTTCCGGCTCTTACCGTAGCAATAGCGGGGGAGCCATCGGTTTGGAAAAATGAAGTTCGGTACGAGTGAGCGACAAGTTCTGCCATGGCCTTGCTAGCGCTGTAAGGATCGTTACCGCCGAGGCGGTCGTTTTCGCGATAGCCCCACACCCACTCTTTATTTTCGTAGCATTTGTCAGTGGTAACGACGACAACACCTTTGACAGTGTCGCAGTGTCTGACGGCTTCGAGGAGATTGACAACGCCACCGGAGTTGACATCAAAAGTTTCTCTTGGAGATTGGTACCCTTCAAGAACGATCGATTGAGCAGCAAGATGGAAAATTAAGTCAGGTTTAGCGTCTTGGATGGTTTTTAGGAGTTGTGGGTAGTTTCTGATGTCGCCGTCGATGTGAGTGATCCCTTCGGAAACGCGTGCAAGGGAAAAAAGGTTAGGCTCGGTAGGAGCGGGAAGGCTGAAGCCTGTGACATTGGCACCCAGACTCTTCAACCATAAAGTCAGCCATGCCCCTTTAAATCCGGTGTGACCCGTGACAAAAACATTTTTATTTTTAAACATGAGCCGAATCCTCCGCTTTAGTGCAAGCGAAAGAGGGATTCCACACCCAAGGAGCAGATCCTGACTCCCAGAGCTGATTCAGATTGTCTCGATCTCTCTGTGTATCCATGCAGGCCCAGAAACCGGGATGTTTATAAAGATTCAGCTCTCCATCATTTGCAAGGTCAACCAGAGGCTGACGCTCCAAGATACAATCTTGGTTTTTCGAGAGATACTTTTGGAAAAATTCTCTTTTGAAAAAGAAGAATCCTCCGTTGATCCAGTTTTCGGTAAATTCAGGCTTTTCAGCAAACTCGGTGACAGTATCGCCGTCCAATCGGATTTCGCCGAATCGAGAAGGGGGATTGACACCCAAAACAGTACCGAGCTTTCCGTGATTGATATGATACTGGAATTCATGAAGAAGATTGGCATTCGTCAATCCGTCGCCATAGGTAACGGCGGCATGTTCGGCATCTCCCAAATATTTCTCAGAAGCGATAGCGACGCGCGCACCTGTCATGGAGTCTTCACCGGTGAATGCGACGGTCACTTCCCAGTCTTCATCGTGGTGGGTGGAGTGCAGAGTCATGTGATTAGATTTAAGGTCTACAGTGAAATCGCTATTGAGCGAAGTGTAATTCAAAAAATACGATTTAATCACTTCCGATTTAAAACCTGTACAAAGGACAAATTTTTTGAATCCGAAGCTGCTGTAAAGGCGCATGATGTGCCAAAGGATGGGATGGTTTCCCACGGGAACCATCGGTTTAGGGCGAAATTCGGTTTCCTCTTTGATGCGTGTTCCTAAGCCACCGCACAATATAAATACAGGAATTTTGCTAACATCCATCTGCTGACTCACTGGTTGAATTGAGTTCATAAGATTAAAAGATCAAACACTATCCGTCAAGAGTTCCGTGATGATCACCACTGAGCCACTGAGATCACTGAGAATTTATGAGATAGGAGAGTATGGCTACCTCGCATAATGTGTAATTTATTTATTTTAATAGATATAAGGGTCCACTCCAATGTCGTCAACTTAAGGAAAAATTGAAGAGAAATTGCAGCTAGAGCGCGAGCGCGACTGATTTTATAGCCCACTGCGACGTAGG